>NZ_JAGPXW010000040.1:0-60479 GCF_018070365.1 Micromonospora sp. D93
GGGTTAGGGGGTTCGGAGTTCTTTGGCTAGGAGTTCGGCGATTTGGGCGGTGTTGAGGGCTGCGCCCTTACGGAGGTTGTCGCCGGTGACGAAGAAGTCGAGGGCACGGGGGTCGTCCAGGGCGCGGCGGATCCGGCCGACCCAGGACGGGTCGGTGCCGACGGCGTCGATCGGCATCGGGAACTCCCCGGCCGCGGGGTCGTCGACCAGGATCACTCCGGGGGCGTTACGCAGCGCCTCGCGGGCGCCCTCGGCGTCGACCTCGGTGGCGAAGACCGCGTGCACGGCGACCGAGTGGGCGGTGACGACCGGCACCCGGACGCAGGTGGCGGACACCTTGAGGTCGGGGAGGCCGAGGATCTTCCGCGACTCGTTGCGGATCTTCATCTCTTCGGATGACCAGCCGCTGTCCGCCGGGGAGCCGGCCCAGGGGACCACGTTGAGCGCCATGGGTGCCGGGAACGGGCCCAGGTCGTCGCCGACCGCCTGCCGCACGTCACCGGTGCGCGAGCCCAGCGCCCGATCGCCGGCGACCTTGGCGAGCTGGTCGTGCAGGATGTCGACACCGGACTTGCCCGCGCCGGAAACCGCCTGGTAGGAGGCGAGGACCAGCTCTCGGAGGCCGTACTCGCGGTGCAGCGGCGCGACCGCGACGATCATCGCGAGCGTGGTGCAGTTGGCGTTGGCGATGATGCCCCGCGGCCGGTTGCGGACCTGCTCGGGGTTGATCTCCGGAACGACCAGCGGGACGTCGCGGTCCATCCGGAACGCGCCGGAGTTGTCGACAGCGATCGCGCCTCGGGAGACGGCGATCGGGGCCCACTCGGCGGAGACCTCGTCGGGCACGTCGAACATGGCCACGTCGACCCCGTCGAACGCCTCGGGGGTCAGCGCCTGGACGACCATCTCCTCGCCCCGGCAGCGCACCCGGCGCCCGACGGAGCGTTCGGAGGCGAGCAGCCGGATCTCACCCCAGACGTTGCGTCGCCCGGTGAGCAGCTCACACATCACGGTGCCGACGGCACCTGTCGCTCCGACCACGGCGAGGGTGGGCAGCGCCGTCATCGGCGCTACCTACCCGTCCCCGCGTAGACCACGGCTTCGGTGTCGCCGCCCAGCTCGAACGCGTCGTGGATGGCGCGGACGGCGGCGTCGAGGTCGCTGTCCCGGCAGACCACGGAGACCCGGATCTCGGAGGTGGAGATCATCTCGATGTTGACCCCGGCGGCGCCGAGCGCGGCGAAGAAGCCGGCCGCCACACCGGGGTGCGAGCGCATGCCCGCGCCGATGAGCGAGACCTTGCCGACGTGGTCGTCGTAGAGCAGGCCCTTGAACTTGACCGGCTCCTGGATCTTGCTGAGTGCCGCCATCGCGGTGGGGCCGTCGGCCTTGGGCAGGGTGAACGAGATGTCCGTCCGGCCGGTGCCCTCGGTGGAGACGTTCTGCACGATCATGTCGATGTTGATCTCGGCACCGGCGACGGTGTCGAAGATCCGCGCGGCGGCACCCGGCTCGTCGGGCACCCCGACGATCGTGATCTTGGCCTCGCTGCGGTCGTGCGCGACCCCGGTGATCAGTGCCTGCTCCACGGAAAGGTCCTCCATCGATCCGGTGACCATCGTGCCGGTGTTGGTCGAGTATGACGAACGGACGTGGATCGGCAACCCCGCCCGCCGGGCGTACTCCACGCTACGCAGGTGCAGCACCTTCGCGCCGCACGCGGCCAGCTCCAACATCTCCTCGTAGGTGATGTGCCGGATGTGCCGGGCGTTGGGCACGATCCGCGGGTCGGCGGTGAAGACGCCGTCCACGTCGGTGTAGATCTCGCAGACGTCGGCGTGCAGGGCGGCGGCGAGCGCCACGGCGGTGGTGTCCGAACCACCGCGGCCCAGCGTGGTGACGTCCTTGGTGTCCTGTGAGACGCCCTGGAAGCCGGCCACGATGACCACCGACCCCTCGTCGAGCGCGCCCTTGAGCCGCCCGGGGGTGACGTCGATGATCCGTGCGCGGCCGTGCACCGACGTGGTGATCACGCCGGCCTGCGAACCGGTGAACGAGCGGGCTTCGTACCCCAGGTTGTGGATGGCCATGGCCAGCAGGGCCATGGAGATCCGCTCCCCGGCGGTGAGCAGCATGTCCAGCTCGCGGCCCGGCGGCAGCGGGCTGACCTGGTTGGCCAGGTCGAGCAGCTCGTCGGTGGTGTCGCCCATCGCGGAGACCACCACCACCACGTCGTCGCCGGCCTTGCGGGCGGCGACGATGCGCTCGGCCACCCGCTTGATCCGCTCGGCGTTGGCGACGGAGGACCCGCCGTATTTCTGCACCACGAGTGCCACGACGGTGCACTCCCTCCCAGCGACCCTGAGCGTGCCGACGCCGCCGGAACCGGGGCCGGCGGCGCGTGTCAGACCCCTTGAGGGTATCCGGCGGGTAACGACGCCGGGTCAGGTGATCCCACCATCCGGCCCGCCCGGGGCCGGCCGGGCCGGATCCCACCAGGTCGGGAGGTACGCCGACACGCCTCGCCCGACACGCCGGGACGAGCCCGGTACGCGTCGGCACCCACCGATCGCCCGCACCCACCAGAATGGGCCGGTGCCCGTCCTCATCCGCTCGGCCGGCCGCGTGCTCGGGCCGCTCGTCCTCGCCCTGCCCGCGCTCCTGGCCGGCTGCACCAGTGCGCAGCAGCCCCCGGCTCCGCCGCCCGCCGATCCGGGGCCGGTCGACGTGGACGCCGCGCGGGATGAGCTGGCCGCGCTGGCCGCGGCGGCCCAGGACCGCCACCTGGTGGCCCAGTACGTGTACAGCCAGACGGGTCGACCCGATCGCACCATCGTGCTCACCAGCGCCAACGACGGCAGCTGGCGGGTCGACGTGCCGGGGGGCGCGTTGGGTGGCACGGCCGACGTCTCGATGGCCGAGACGGCCGACGGGCTGTTCCAGTGCGCCCTCCCGTCGTCCGGTCATGCCGAGTCGGCGAGTTGCGTACGCCTGGGTGATCGCGACGACGCGATCCCACGTCGGTCGGACCCCCGGGTCCAGCACCCGCTCACCGACTGGCTGGACGTGCTCACCGACCGACGCGCACCCTTGGCGGTGGCCCCGGCCGACGCGCCCGAGGGTGTCACCGGCACCTGCTACTCGGTGGACTCCACCTCGGCCTCGCTCAACGCCCCGCTGGACGTGGGCATCTACTGCTACGACCGGGACGGCACGCCGACCGGCGTCCGCACCGGGGCCGGGACGCTGCGGTTGGCCGCTCCACCCGGCCCGGCGCCGGCCACCGTGCAGCTGGCCGGCCCGGTGGTGGTCGACCGGGAGCCGCTCGACACCGCGGCGCCGCCGACCCCGGACCCGTCGGAGAGCACGGGCGCGACAACGCCCTGATCTTCGTCCCGTTACGGGTGCTCTTGCCCACATTCAGCCACCCCTGCCTGTGTGGGCGAATCGCCCATACAGGACGATCCGTCGTATGGCCGACCTCACCCCGCTGCTCGCCTACCGCTGGAGCCCACGAGCCTTCGACCCGAGCGCCGAGCTGACCCCGCAGGAGTCCGCCTCGCTGCTCGAGGCCGCGCGCTGGGCCCCGTCGGCCGAGAACGGGCAGCCCTGGCGGTTCGCCCTCGGCCACCGGGACGACGAAACCTGGAAACGGATCCTGATCAGCCTCCCGGTCGACGACCAGACCTGGATCCGGCACGCCGCGACCCTTGTGGTCGGCGCCCACACCGGCCTCGACACCGAGCGCGCCGCGTACGACCTGGGGCAGGCGATCGCCCACCTGACCGTGCAGGCCACCGCGCTCGGCCTGCACGTGCACCAGCTCACCCGTTTCGACCGGGCCGGCCTCTCCACCGAACTCGACCTGCCCGGAGGCGTCCGCCCGTTGGTGGTCGCCGCCGTCGGCCGGCTCGGGGACCCGTTCGCCCTCCCGGCCGAGCTGCGTGCCCGGGAGACCGGTCTGCGCCGCCGTCGTCCGGTTGCCGACCTGCTGCTGCGCTGATCGAGCTCACCCGCCGCGCTCCGGGTGTCCACCGGCGGGTGGGGTTGGTTACCGACGGCAGCGATCTTCGTGCTGGTAGGGCTGGCGATCGTGCCTGCGGTGAGCTGGGCCGAACGGACGCCACGGCTGGGTGCCGAGGTCGCGGAACAGCCCATGACTCCGGTCCCATAGTCCGGACCTGTCTTTCCACCCCCCGTTCCATCACGTAGGGTGACCTGGTCATGTGGCAGGCGCTGCTCCTCCTTAGCCGCCGCGACGAGGCCTGACCGGCCGGCACCTCGTCGCGGAGTCGCATCGCGCCGTCCAGCACATCCGAGTTCCTTCTCGGCACCGCCGCGCATCGTCGCCCGGCATCTCGCCGACACCTTCCGATCTGCTGACGCCACATGTTCCAGGGAGCACTCTGAGATGGCTCAACCTGTCACCGACGCTGAGACCGATCCGATCGCCCGGCAGCGCCCCAGCCGGATGCCGTACCACCGCTACCAGCCGTACCGGGAGCAGTTCCGGGTCGAACTGCCGGACCGCACCTGGCCCACCCGCACCGTCGACGCCGCCCCCCGCTGGTGCGCGGTGGATCTCCGCGACGGCAACCAGGCCCTGATCGACCCGATGTCGCCGGAACGCAAGCGCCGGATGTTCCAGCTGCTGGTCCAGATGGGCTACAAGGAGATCGAGGTCGGCTTCCCGTCGGCCAGCCAGACCGACTTCGACTTCGTCCGGCAGCTCATCGAAGACGACATGATCCCGGACGACGTCACCATCCAGGTGCTCACCCAGTGCCGCGAGCACCTGATCGACCGGACGTTCGAGTCGCTGCGCGGCGCGAAGCGGGCCATCGTGCACTTCTACAACTCGACCTCGACGCTCCAGCGACGGGTGGTCTTCGGGCTGGACCGGGACGGCATCGCCGACATCGCCACCAGCGGCGCGCGGCTCTGCCAGAAGTACGCGGAGATCCACACCCCGGACACCGAGATCTTCTACGAGTACTCGCCGGAGTCGTACACGGGGACCGAGCTGGAGTACGCGCTGGAGGTCTGCTCCCGGGTGATCGACGTGATCGACCCGACCCCGGACCGGCCGCTGATCATCAACCTGCCGGCCACCGTCGAGATGGCCACCCCCAACGTGTACGCCGACTCGATCGAGTGGATGCACCGGCACCTGCCGCGCCGCGACAGCGTGGTGCTGAGCCTGCACCCGCACAACGACCGGGGCACCGGCGTGGCCGCCGCCGAGCTGGGCCTGCTCGCCGGCGCGGACCGCATCGAGGGCTGCCTGTTCGGCAACGGTGAGCGCACCGGCAACGTCGACCTGGTGACGTTGGGGCTCAACATCTTCTCCCAGGGCATCGACCCGATGATCGACTTCTCGAACATCGACGAGATCCGGCGAGCCGTCGAGTACTGCAACCAGCTGCCGGTGCACGAGCGCCACCCGTACGCGGGTGACCTGGTCTACACCGCCTTCTCCGGCTCCCACCAGGACGCCATCAAGAAGGGCTTCGACGCCCTCGCCGCCGACGCGAAGGCGGCCGGCGTACCTGTGGACGAGCACACCTGGGCGGTGCCCTACCTGCCGATCGACCCGAAGGACCTGGGCCGCACCTACGAGGCGGTCATCCGGGTCAACTCGCAGTCCGGCAAGGGCGGCGTCGCGTACATCATGAAGAGCGAGCACCAACTGGACCTGCCGCGCCGGCTCCAGATCGAGTTCTCCGGGGTGGTGCAGCAGGTCACCGACCACGACGGCGGCGAGGTCGACCCGACCGCCATGTGGGAGATCTTCGCGACGCACTACCTGCTCGACCACCAGCCCGACCCGGCGGTCCGGTTGGCCGGCTACACGATCGGCACGGCCGACGGCAAGGTCGAGATCGAGGCCCAGGTCGGTGTGGGCGGCGAGCAGCGGTCCCTGGCCGCCGTCGGCAACGGCCCGATCGACGCGTACGTCAACGCGCTCCAGTCGGTCGGAGTGGGCGTGCGGGTGCTCGACTACCACGAGCACGCGCTCTCCTCCGGTGGTGACGCGCAGGCCGCCGCGTACGTGGAGTGTGAGGTGGACGGGAAGACGGTCTGGGGTGTCGGCACCGACGCCAACATCGTCACCGCGTCGATCAAGGCGGTCACCAGCGCCGTCAACCGCGCCCGCCGCTGACCTACGCGCGGCACCCCCGGGGTGGTTCCCTACTTCGGGGGTGTCGCGACGGGCAGCGAGTGGCAGGGCTGGGAGGGCGGGGCTTTCCGGGGCGGTCGGTGGACCAGCACGAGGGCCAGCACCGCGCCGGCCACGAGCAGCCCGGCACACCACTCCATCGCGCCCCGGAACGCGTCGGTCAGGTCGGCCTTCTGCTCGTACCCGGCGCCGGAGAGCCCGACCAGCAGCGGCAGCGCCGCCACCGCGAGCAGCCCGCCGGCCCGGGACGCGGCGTTGTTGAAGCCGCTGGCCACCCCGGAGAACCGGTCCTGCACGGCGGCCAGCACCGACGCGGTCAGCGGCGCCACCACCAGGGTCAACCCGATGCCGAAGAGCAGCACCCCGGGCAGCACGTCCCGCCAGTACGACGCGCCCGGTCCGACGCCGCGCAGCAGCAGCAGACCGACAGCGGCGATCACCGGTCCGATGGCGAGCGGCAGCCGTGGGCCGATCCGCGCCGACAGCGCACCGGCCCGCGCGGAGCCGACCAACAGCAGCAGGGTCATCGGCAGCAACGCGATGCCGGTGCGGAAGGCCGACCACCCGACCACGTTCTGCAGGTAGACGGCGAAGAAGAAGGTGAAGCCGCCGAGCGCCGCGTAGACGACAACTGTGAAGAGGTTCAGCACCGAGAAGAGCCGGCTGCTGAACAGCCCGGTGGGCAGCATCGCGGCGTCGCCACGCCGCCGCTCCAGCAGGACGAAGGCCACCGCGGAGAGCACCCCGACCACTGCCGCGATCAGCACCTCGGCGGAGTCGAACCCGCGGGCCGGCGCGTCGATCAGGGCGTAGGTGACGCCGGCGAGGGCGAGCGCTCCGAGCAGGGCTCCGGCCACGTCGAACCGCCGTCGGGCCCGATCCCGTCCCTCGGTGCGGGAGGCGCTCTCGTCCCGGCTCTCCGGCACCCAGCGCAGGGCGGCCAGCAGCACCAGCACGGCGATCGGCAGGTTGAGGAAGAAGATCCAGCGCCAGGAGAGCGTGTCGATCAGCCAGCCCCCGATGAACGGGCCCAGCGCGGTGGACACCCCGGACAGCCCGGCCCAGGCACCGATCGCCCGGCCCCGGTCGTCGGGATGGAAGCTCGCCTGGAGCACCGACAGCGACCCGGGCGTGAGCAGCGCGCCACCGGCGCCCTGGAGGAACCGGGCCGCGATCAGCATGCCGGTGTCCTGGGCCAGCCCGCAGAGCACGGAGGCGGCGGTGAACCAGACCACGCCGATGAGGAAGATGCGTCGCCGGCCGAAGCGGTCGCCGAGCGCGCCCCCGAGCAGCACGAACGCCGCCAGCATCAGCAGGTAGCCGTTGATGGTCCACTGGAGATCGGCGACGTTCGCGCCGAGATCCTGCCCGAGTTTCGGCAGCGCCACGTTGACGACGGTGCCGTCGAGGAAGACCATGCCAGAGGCGAGTACGGCGGCGAGCAGCGTGCCGCGGCCGGCAGTGGTGCCCATCCGGAGGGGGGACGCCGGTACGGGTGCGGTCATCCCACCAATGTGCCTTGCATCATGTGGGAGACGCCACGAAACGCCGAAACCGTGCCCGGGTACTGTGCGCAATCGCCGGGAGCCCCCAAGCTGGAGAGGTGTCGTCTGTGCGTACCAGATCAGGACCGCGAGCGGCGGTGACCGCGCTTGCCGCGGCGCTGGCGCTCGGCGTGGCCGGTTGCGTCCCGCAGGATGAGCCGACCACACCGCCGCCGAGCGGCGGCGGCAACGCCGCGGAGCAGCTGAGCCAGCTCACCGTCGCTACCGCCGGCTCGATGAAGGGCTACAGCCGGGAGCGCTTTCCGCACTGGCGGGACACCGGCAAGAACTGCGATGTCCGGGACAGCATCCTCCAGCGCGACGGCAAGGACGTGAAGCTCTCCGGCTGCAACGTGGTCGGTGGGCGCTGGGAGAGCGTGTACGACGGTCGCAGCTTCTCGGATCCCTCCGACGTGGACATCGACCACATGGTGCCGTTGGCCAACGCGTGGCGCTCGGGTGCCGACGGTTGGGACAACGCGAAGCGCGGCGATTTCGCCAACGACACCACCCGTCCGCAGCTTTTCGCGGTTTCGGCGTCCTCGAACCGGTCAAAGGGTGACCAGGACCCGTCCCAGTGGAAGCCGGCAAACCGGTCTTACTGGTGTAAATATGCGCAAGACTGGGTGACGGTCAAGCACTACTGGAAGCTGACGGTGACCAGCGCCGAGAAGGCCGCCCTGACCGACATGTTGGAGGGCTGTTCAGTGGGGAGCGACTCGTGACCGCCGCCGGCGACACCGGCCCGTCCGCCGCCGGCATGACCGCGGACGGCAGCGCCGAGACCCCCGCCGCCGTGCCGGGTGCCGGCATGGTCGCGGATTCGGACGGCGCGGCCGGCCCACAGAGCCGCACCACCGACATCGTGCCCGGCCCCGGCGGCGTGATGACCGACGAGGTCGGGGTCGTCACCGGCGACCTGACGCTGCGCACCGAGTACGCGGACGGCACTGTCACAGTGCGGGTGCAGTACAAGGACGCGGACGAGTGGTACGCGGTAACCGGCACGTCGGTCACGCTGGCCGACCCGGCCGGGCTGGACGCGGTGCACGGCGTCGCGGTGGGGCTGCTGAACCGCCCCGAGGGCTGACCAGCGCCGGCACCGCGTCCAGTCTCAGACGTACGAGCCGGGCTCGGTGGGCGCGGAGACCACGGCCGGCGCGTCCCCCTCGCCCTCGGGTCGGACGATCTGCGCGCTGACCCCGTGCGGGCGCAGTTCGCCGCTGGCGATCTGCTCGGCCCAGTGGCAGGCCACCCGGCTGGCGCCGATGTCCCGCAGCACCGGTCGCTCGTCGGCGCAGCGGGTGGGCTGCGCCCACGGGCAGCGGGTGTGGAACCGGCAGCCCGACGGCGGGTTGGCCGGCGACGGCAGGTCACCGGCGAGCAGGATGCGCTCCCGGCGGTCCTCCACGTCCGGGTCCGGCACCGGCACCGCGGACATCAACGCCCGGGTGTACGGGTGCAGCGGCTCGGTGTAGAGCCTGTCGCTCGGCGCCTCCTCGACCAGTGCGCCCAGGTACATGACGCCGACCGTGTCGGAGATGTGCCGCACCACCGCGAGGTCGTGCGCGATCACCAGGTAGGTCAGCCCCAGGCTGTCCTGAAGTTCGTCCAGCAGGTTGACCACCTGGGCCTGGATCGAGACGTCGAGCGCCGAGACCGGCTCGTCGGCGACGATCAGCTCCGGCCCGAGCACCAACGCGCGGGCGATGCCGATGCGCTGCCGCTGCCCGCCGGAGAACTCGTGCGGGTAGCGGGACAGCGCCCAGCGCGGCAGCCCGACCGCGTCCAGGGTCTCGCCGATGATCCGCCGCCGGTCGGTGCGGTCGGTGCCGATCCCGTGGGTCTGGAGGCCCTCGGTCAGGATCGACTCCACGTTCTGCCGAGGATCGAGGCTGGACATCGGATCCTGAAAGATCATCTGCATCCGACGACGCATGCTGCGCAGCTTGCCCGACGGCAGCGTGGTCAGCTCGACACCGTCGAAGCTGACCTCACCGGCGGTCGGCGGGGTCAGCTGGAGCAGCGCCCGACCCAATGTGGACTTGCCGCAGCCGGACTCGCCGACCAGGCCGTACGTCTTGCCGCGCGCGATGCTCAGGTCGACCCCGTCGACGGCCTTCACGTGGCCGACCACCCGGTCGAAGAGCACCCCCCGCTTGATCGGGAAGTGCACCTTCAGGTCGCGCACCTCGACGAGGATGTCGTTCTCACTCATGCTGATTCCTCCTCGCGCGGGGCGGGCACCAGGCCCGGCAGCGGCTCCGGGTTGACGCACCGGTAGCTCCGTCCGTCGTGCGCGTGCACCAGCTCCGGCGGCTCGCCCACACACTCGTCGATCCGGCGGGCGCAGCGCGGGGCGAAGGCGCATCCATCCGGCCAGGGCAGCAGGTCGCGGACCGAACCGGGGATCGGGTTGAGCTTCTCGCCCCGCCCGGCGTCCAGGCGCGGCACCGAGCCGAGCAGACCCACTGTGTACGGGTGACGCGGCTGGCGGAACAGCGGACGACGGCGGGCCGTCTCCACCACCCGGCCGCCGTAGAGCACGTTGACGGTGTCGCACATGCCGGCCACCACGCCCAGGTCATGCGTGATCATCAACAGTGCGGTGCCGGAGTCCCGGACCAGCTCCTTGAGCAGCTCCAGGATCTGGGCCTGGATGGTGACGTCCAGCGCGGTGGTCGGCTCGTCGGCGATCAGCAGCCGTGGCTGGCAGGCCACCGCCATCGCGATGAGCGCACGCTGGCGCATCCCACCGGAGAGCTGGTGCGGGTACTCCTTGAGCCGACGCTTCGGGTCGGGGATGCCGACCCGGTCCAGCAGCGCCGCCGCCTCCTTCGCCGCGGCCTCGCCCTTCATCCCCCGGTGCCGGGTGAGCACCTCGGTCACCTGCAACCCGATCGGGATCACCGGGTTCAACGAGGAGAGCGGGTCCTGGAAGATCATCGCGATGTCCCGACCCCGGATGTCCCGCCGCGACCGATCGTCGAGCTGGAGCAGGTCGGTGCCGTCGAATACGGCCTTGCCGCCGACCCGCAGGCCGGGCTGCTTGGGCAACAAGCCCATGATCGCGAGCGAGGTGACGCTCTTGCCGCAGCCGGACTCGCCGACCAGGCCGACCACCTCACCGGCGTCGACCGAGAAGGACACCCCGTCGACCGCGTGCACGGCCCGCTGACCGCGGCGGGCGAACGTGACGGAGAGATCTTCAACTTCGAGCAGTGCCATTACGGGCCTACTTCCGCAGCTTCGGGTCGAGGGCCTCACGCATCGCCTCACCCAGCAGGGTGAAGCCGAGCGCGGTGATGATGATCGCGACGGCCGGATAGATCGCCAGTGACGGCCGGATGCCGAGGTACTGCTGCGCGTCGGCGAGCATGACCCCCCACTCCGGCACGGCGGTGTCCGGATTGCCGAGGCCGAGGAAGGAGAGCGCCGCAGCCTCGATGATCGCGGTCGCCAGGGTCAACGTGGCCTGCACGATCACCGGGGCGAGCGAGTTCGGCACCACGTGGGTCAGCGCGATCTTCGACTTCTTCACGCCGAGCGAGGTCGCCGCCAGCACGTAGTCACTGTTGGCCTGGGAGATCATCGAGCCGCGCAGCAGCCGGGCGAACACCGGCACCGAGACCACACCGACCGCGATCATCACAGTGGTCAGGCTGGCCCCGAGCAGAGCGGCGATGCTCACCGCCAGCAGCAGGCTCGGCATCGCCAGCAGCATGTCGATGAAGCGCATCAGGGTGGTGTCGATCCACCGCCCCCAGCGGCCACCGAGACCCGCCGCGGCGCCGGAGACGCCACCGATCAGGGCGCCGATCGCCAGACCGATCAGGGTGGAGACCACGCCGACCAGCAGGGTCTGACGGGCACCCACGATCATCCGGCTGAACTCGTCCCGGCCCTGGTGGTCGTAACCGAACCAGTGCTCACCGGTCGGGCCGGGAATGACACCCGGCCTGATCAGCCCCTCCCGGATGCCGATCGTGTCCGTCGCCGCGTACGGCACGAGGAACGGGCCGACCACCGCGACCAGCACGAAGAGCGCCAGGATGACGGCGCCGACGATCGCGGCCGGGTTACCGCGCAGCCGGCGGAACGCCTCCTGCCAGAGGCTGACACCCCGCTCGTCGTCACGGGCGGCCAGCTCGGAGAGCCGGTCGATCTTTTCGCGCTTCTTGCCTGGGCTGAGTGTCATCGCACCCTCACCCTCGGGTCGATGAAGCTGTAGGAGAGATCGACCAGCAGGTTCACCAGCACGTACACCACCGCGATGATCAGGATGAAGCCCATCAGCACCGGATAGTCGCGTTGGCCGATGGCCTCGGCGACGAACGCTCCGATGCCGCTGAAGGCGAAGACGGTCTCGGTCAGCACCGCGCCCGAGAGCAGGCCGCCCGCGAGCAGACCGATCGAGGTGGCGACCGGCAGCATGGCGTTGCGTAGGACGTGCCGGCGACGAACCGTCTGCTCGGTCAGGCCCTTTGCCTCGGCGGTTCGTACGAAGTCCTCGTTCAGCACCTCCAGCACGCTCGCCCGGGTGATCCGGACGATGATCGCCAGCGGGATGCTGGCCAGCGCAATGCTGGGCAACACCAGATGCCAGAGGGCGTCGGCTGCGGCGTCCCACTCACGGGTCATCAACCCGTCCAGGACGAAGAAGTTGGTGACCCGGGTCGCCCCGAGAGTCGGGTCCTGCCGGCCGCTGGACGGGAACCAGTGCAGGTTCTCCGAGAAGATCGCTTTGAGCACGTAGCCCAGGAAGAAGACCGGGATGCAGATGCCGATCAGCGAGCCGCCCACGGACGCGTGGTCCAGGAAACGGCCGCGACGGCGAGCAGCCAGGTAGCCCAGCGGGATGCCGACACCGATGGCGATCACCATGGCGGTGATGGTCAGCTCGACGGTGCCGGGGAAGCGCTCGATGAACTCCGTGGTGACCGCCCGCTTGGTGGAGGTCGAGGTGCCCAGGTCGAGCTTGATCATCCGCCGTACGAACCGGCCGTACTGCACCAGGATGGGCTCGTCGAGCCCCATGTTGCGGCGGATCGCGGCCCGCATCTCGGGTGTGCCGCGCTCGCCGAGAATGGCGGTCTCGGGGCCGCCGGGGAGTCGGCGGAGCCAGATGAAGAGCAGGAGGGAGAGCCCGAACAGCGTGGGTATCAGCTGAAGCAGGCGCCTGACGATGAACCGGAACACGGCGGCCTCGAAGGGGTGCGGAGGGTTGCGGGCGGGCGCTGTGCGACAGCGCCCGCCCGCGTTCCTTGCTGCGTCAGATCAGGACTTACTTGAACTCGGCGGTCGCGTACCGCTCGTCGGTGAGCGGGCTCGCCTTGACGCCGGTCACGTCCTTGCCGAACACGATCGCCGGCGGGGAGTGCGAGATCGGCACACCGGGCAGGAACTCCATCACGGACTTGTTCAGGGCCTTGTACTTCTCGGTCCGGGCCGCGATGTCAGCGGTGCTGTCCGCGTCCTTGAACTGGTCGAACAGGGCCTTGTTGTTGAAGCCCCACTCGTCCTTCGGCCGGTCGAAGAAGGTGCCGATGAAGTTGTAGGCGTCGCCGTAGTCACCGGTCCAGCCCAGGAAGTGGATGTCGTGCTTGCTACCCGAGGTGGTGGCGTTCAGGTAGTCCGGGCTCCACTTCAGCGGGATCGCCTCGACGGTGATGCCAACGGCCTTCAGGTCCGCCGAGAGCAACTCGAAGATGTCCTTCGGGTTCGGCATGTACGGCCGGGTGACCTCGGTCGGGTAGTGGAACTTCAGCGTCAGGTTCGACGCGCCGGCCTCGGCCAGCAGCGCCTTCGCCTTGGCCGGGTCGTAGGTGTACTTCGTGACGTCACCGTTCCAGCCCTCGACGGTGTCCGGCATGAAGTTGTCGGCGACCTTGGCTCCCGGCGGCAGCTTGGAGGTGACCAGCTGCTGACGGTTCAGGGCGTACGCGATGGCCTGCCGGACACGGATGTCGGCGAGCTTCGGGTTGCCCTTCTGGTTCATCGCCAGGTAGAGCACGTTGAACGCCGGGCGCGTGAGCATGTTGAAGCCCTCGGACTTCAGCGGCTCGACGTCGGCCGGGCCAACCAGGTCGTAGCCCTGGATGTCACCGGAGCGCAGCGCCTGCTTACGGGCGTTCTCATCCGAGATCGTCTTGAAGATGAGGGTCTTCAGCTTGGCCTTGGCGCCCGAGTAGTCCTCGTTGCGCTCCAGGGTCAGCGTCTTGTTCGCGACGTCCCAGGTCTTGAACTTGAACGGGCCGGTGCCGGTCGGGTGCTCCGTCGCGTACGCCGGGTACTTGATGTCCTCGGCGGTGCCCGCGACGTTGCTCGCGTCGAACTCCTGCAGCGCCTTCGGGCTGTGGATGGAGAACGAGGGGAGCATCAGCGCGGCCGGGATCTTGCTGGAGACCCGGGTGAAGGCCAGGTCCACAGTGGTGGCGTCCTTGGCGGCGCAGGACTTGAAGAGACTCGGCGGGAGATCCGCGTTCTCGTTCTTGGCGAAGCCGCCCATGACGTCCTGCCAGTACGCGGTCACGTCCGGGCTCTGCATGAGGCCCTTGGCGTTGTACCAGCGGTTGAAGTTGACGCAGACGGCCTCGGCGTTGAAGTCGGTGCCGTCGTGGAACTTCACGCCCGAGCGGAGCTTGAAGGTCCAGGTGGTGCCGGCGGCGTCCGGGGTCCAGGACTCGGCCAGGCCGGGGGTGACCTTCGTGCCACCCTCCTCCGGTCGGACCAGGGTCTCGAAGACCTGACGCGCCACGCGCAGCGACTCACCGTCGCTGGCGAAGCTCGGGTCGAGCACCTTCGGGTCTCCGGCGACGCCGAAGACGAGGGTGTCCTTCTTGCTACCGCCGGATTTGTCGTCGCGGTTGCTCTCGGCGCAGCCTGCTACCGCGAGGGCCGCGACCGCGATGGCCGCGATCGCGACCTTCGGCCTGGGTGCACGCATGTGTGCTTCACCTCGTCCTTGGGGGTACGGACAACGTGGTGACAGGGGTCACCGATGGCGGTGACCATAGCTCCCGATGCGTCCACCCGGAAACCGCCGGGTGGACGGTTGGTATCGAATCGTGCCTCAACCGCCGCTTGGCATTCGATTCTTAGGTAAACAGCGGCAAAAACCGATCAATCTGCATCCGCGATGCTGAACTGTTACGTCGAACAGCCCCGATGAGGGGACAGGTGTCAGATCATTTCCGGGCAGAGACACAGCGGTGGCCGGCACCCACCCGGGTGCCGGCCACCGGCCGTACGTCAGGGAATCAGACGGCCCGGCGCCCCTCGAAGGCCCGACCGAGGGTGATCTCGTCGGCGTACTCCAGATCGCCGCCGACCGGCAGCCCACTGGCCAGCCGGGTCACCGAGATGCCCATCGGCTTCACCATCAGCGCCAGGTAGGTGGCGGTCGCCTCGCCCTCGGTGTTCGGGTCGGTGGCGAGGATCAACTCCCGCACCTCCCCACCGCTCAGCCGGGTCATCAACTCCCGGATGCGCAGGTTGTCGGGGCCGATCCCCTCCAGCGGATTGATCGCCCCGCCCAGCACGTGGTAGCGACCGCGGAACTCACCCGTCCGCTCGACCGCCACCACGTCCTTGGGCTCCTCCACCACGCACAGCACCTCGTCGGTGCGGCGCGGGTCGCGACAGATCCGGCACTGCTCGGACTCGGCCACGTTGTAACAGGTCGTGCAGAACCGCACCAGCTCCTTGACCTTGCGCAGCGCGCCGGCCAGCCGGTTGACGTCGGCCGGATCCGCCGACAGGACGTAGAACGCGATCCGCTGAGCGCTCTTCGGGCCCACGCCCGGCAGCCGACCCAGCTCGTCGATCAGATCCTGGATGGCACCTTCGTACATCTGCCGGCTCAGAAACCGGGCAGGCCGAGGCCGCCCATGCCGCCGGCGACCGGGCCCATCTTGCGCTCGGTCAACTCCCGGGCCGCCTCAGCGGCGTTGTGCACGGCCGCGACGACCAGATCCTCAAGCGTCTCCACGTCGTCCGGGTCGACGGCCTTCGGGTCGATCTTGATGGCCTTCAGCTCGCCGGAGCCGGAGACGGTCGCGGTGACCAGCCCGCCACCGGCGGTGCCGGTCAGCTCGGCCTCGGCCAGCTCGGCCTGGGCGGCGGCGATCTGCTGCTGCATCTTCTGCGCCTGCTTCAGCATCTGCTGCATGTTCGGCTGTCCACCTGGGCGCACGGGATGGCTCCTTCTCACACTCGTCTTCTCGACCGCCGCTCAGCCTATCCGCTGGGACCGACCTCGCCCCGCCCGGTTCGTCCGCCCACGCCGAGCCTTGGGTACGGCTACCCCTACCCCGAACCGGCCATCTGCGGGTAGTGCGCCGGGAGCCGCCGCACTGGTCTGCTCGTGTCATGAACCTCAACCGCACCGGCCGGGTCGGCGCGCTGTGCTGGGTCGCGGCCGCACCCATCTTCCTCGTCGCCAGCCTGATCAGCGGGCTGCGGTGGCGCGAGCCCACCTACAGCTGGGCCACCCACAACATCAGCGACCTCGGCAACGCCCACTGCGGCGTCTGGGACACCACCCGCCCCCGCTACGTCTGCTCGCCATGGCACCCACTCATGAACACCGCGATGCTGGCCACCGCCGTACTGCTCACCGTCGGGCTCCTGCTGACCTGGCGGATCCTCGGCCGCGGCCCGGCGGTGCGCTCGGCCCAGACACTCCTGCTGCTGGCCACCAGCGGATACGCGCTCGCGGCCGTCCACCCGGCCGACGTGGACGAGAACCTGCACGTCCTCGGCGCATTCCTGATCATGGGGATGGGCAACGTCGGCCTACTCCTCGCCGGCTTCGCCCCGCACACCACGACGCTCGGCCGCTGGCGACCGCTCACCCTCACCGCCGGGCTGATCGCGCTGGCCGGAACGACACTGTTCTTCGCCCAGCAAGGCGTCGGGATCGGAGTAGGAGGCATGGAACGCCTAGCCGTCCTACCCTTTCCCCTCTGGGCCTGCGCCCTGGGAGTCTTGCTAGCCGAACCCCCTCCCCTGCGCGATCTTGCACTTTCTGCCTCGACATAAGGGGGCATTCTCCGCAAGACGGCGACCGAAACTGCAAGATCGCCGAGCCGGGGCGGGGCTGTTAGCGGGCGTCGATCTCGTTGATCTTTTCGGCGCCGAAGGTTTCCCGGAGCAGCCGTACCGCCTGCTCCTCGCTCGACTCCCGCGCCGTCTTCTCGTCGATGATCTCGTCCAACGGCTCGTCGCCCGGGTCGAACCCCTCGAAGGCCGGGGCCGCCGCCGGTGCCGCGCCGCCGGGCCGGCCGGCCCGCGCCGGGCCGTCGAAGTCCGGGTCGTAGGGCGGCTCGCCGGCCCATTCGGCGTCCGCGACGGGCCGGGCTGCCGCTCCGGTACGCGCACCGCGCCCCGCCGCCGCCGCGCGAGCCGCGGCGATGGCGCTGCTCACCGGGGCACCACCGGCTGTCGCCGGCTGCCGGGCCGCCGGTGTCGGGTTACCCCGCCCGCCAGGCTTACCGCCACCGGCCGCTGCCCCGGGACCGCCCGAACCGCCCGGTCCGGTGCTGTTCGCGCCACCGCCGTTCGCGCCACCGCCGTTCGCGCTACCGCCATTGGTGCCACCGCCGTTGGTGCCGCTGCCGCTCCCGGCGCTCGCGATCGTGGCGCTGCCGTTCGCGCCAGTCGACGCCGGCCCGGAGTGGGGGCTCGACTCGTTTCCGGCCGATGCTCCGCCCGGTCGGGCGGCCTCAGGCCAGTCCTCGTCATCCGTCGCCTCAGCGGCGGGGGCGCCGCCGCCGGGACGGGCCGCTTCCGGCCAGTCGCCGTCGTCGTCCGCCGCCGGGGCGGACGGCGTCGCACCCTGTCGACCGGCACCGTGACCACCAGAACCCGCGCCAACACCGCCGCGCGAAGCCGAGCCGGCAGCAGCGCCGGCCGGGTTCGCCGAGGTGAACGAGGCGTTCGTCGAGTCGGCGGCGGTCGGGGCGTGAGGTGCCACACTCCCCGACCCGGCAGGGTTCGAGCCCGGAGCGGGGTTCGAGCCCGGCATGACGTTGGAGCCTGACGCAGCGTGCGAGCTAGGCGCAGCGTGCGAGCTTGGCGCGGGGATCGAGCTAGGCGCAACGTTCGAGCCAGGCGCAACGTGCGAGCCTGACGCGGGGATCGAGCCAGGCGCGGGGTTCGAGTCTTGCGCAACGTTCGAGGCAGACGCGACGTTCGAGCTTGGCGCGGGGTTCGAGTTCGCTGCGGCTGGCGGCGCGCTCGTCGGACCGGCGGCGGCAGCCGGGGTCGCGGCGTTCGTCGCAGCGGGCGGCGTGTCCGGCCCGGAGGACGGCGCGGCGGGTCGGGCGGCGGGTTGCGAGCGCGTTGAGCCGGATAACGAAACGCCACCGCGCTCGCCGGCCACCTCGCACCGGATCTGCCAGCGCCCGCCCAACTCCTCGTAGAGCGCGTCGGTGAGCACCGCCGCGTGGTCGGCCATCATCTTGGCCAGCACCGTGGACTTCACAGTCAGCACCAGCATGTCGCCGTCGAGTTCGCGGACGACCGCGTCCCGCATCAGGGCGGCGATCCGCTTGTTGGTCCGGTTGACCTTGCCGACCACGTCGGGCCAGACGCGGCGGACCGCGACCGCGTCCAGCGCGGCGGGCGGTGCCCCCGGTCGGGGCGGCGCGGGCGTGGCCGGGTCGGGCAGCACCGCCGACGGTGGCACCACGCGACGCGGGGCCGGCCCGGCGGGCGAGACGGGTACGGCCTGGTCAGCGGGTGCCGGCCCGGTCGACGCGCCGGGAGACGCCGGGATCGGCGAGTCGGCCGCCGAGACGTACGGGGCCGGCACGCCGGAGGTAGGAGCGCCCGAGGCCGGAGCGCCCGAGACGGGTGCGTGCGAGGCGGGAGTTCCGGTGACCGAAGCGGCCGGGGCGGGAGCGCCCGAGGCCGCGGCGTTCTGGGTCGGGGACGCCGCCGGGTCGACCGCCCACGGCGGTGCGGAGGTCGGGGCGTTCGCGGGTGCCAGGGTGGCGGCAGCCGGGACCGGGGTGGCTGGCTGTGGGCGTACCCCTTGGTGGTTGGTTGGCGCGGAGCCGGCGGTGGCCGACGGCGCGTCGGTGCCGCTCAGGGTGAGCCGACGTTCCATCCGCTCAAGGCGCTGGAGCAGGCCGCCGGTGGAGTCGTCGACGCCGGGCAGCAGCATCCGGGCGCAGATCAGCTCCAGCAGCAGGCGGGGCGCGGTGGTGCCGCGCATCTCGATCAGCCCGTTGTGCACGATGTCGGCGCAGCGGGAGAGCGTGGCCGAGCCGAGCTGCGAAGCCTGGGCGGCCATCCGCTCGATCTGGTCGCCGGGGCCGTCGATCAGACCCTTCGCGGCGGCGTCCGGCACCTGCTGGATCACGATCAGGTCGCGGAGCCGTTCCAGGAGGTCGGAGGCGAACCGGCGCATGTCGTGCCCGGCCTCGGCGACCCGGTCGACGGTGGCGTACGCGGCGGCGCCGTCCCCGGCGGCCAGCGCGTCGCACATCTCGTCGATCAGCGCCGAGTCGGTGACCCCGAGCAGCGCGACGGCTCGGGCGTAGCTGACCCCCTGCGCGCCCGCGCCTGCGATGAGCTGGTCGAGCACGGAGAGGCTGTCCCGCATGCTGCCGCCACCAGCGCGCACCACCAGCGGAAAGACCGCCGGCTCGACGGCGACGCCCTCGGCCTGGGTGAGCTGCTCCAGGTACGGGCGGACGACCTTCGGCGGAAACAGCCGGAACGGGTAGTGGTGGGTCCGCGACCGGATCGTGCCGAGGACCTTCTCCGGCTCGGTGGTGGCGAAGATGAACTTGACGTACTCCGGGGGCTCCTCGACCAGCTTGAGCAGGGCGTTGAAGCCCTGGGTCGAGACCATGTGCGCCTCGTCGATGATGTAGATCTTGAAGCGACTGCTGGCCGGCGCGAAGAAGGCGCGCTCGCGCAGCTCGCGGGCGTCGTCGACACCGCCGTGGCTGGCCGCGTCGATCTCGATCACGTCGATCGAGCCGGCACCGTCAGTGGCCAGCGAGCGGCAGGAGTCACACTTGCCGCACGGCTCGGGAGTGGGGCCCTGCTCACAGTTGAGCGAGCGGGCCATGATCCGGGCGCTGGTGGTCTTGCCGCAGCCACGGGGGCCGGAGAAGAGGTAGGCGTGGTTGAGCCGTCCGCTGCGCAGCGCCTGCGACAGCGGCTCGGTCACGTGCTCCTGACCGATGACCTCAGCGAAGGTACGCGGCCGGTACTTGCGGTAGAGCGCCAGCGTCACTCGTCCCGCCTCCTCTCGACCGAGCCATTCTGCGCCGGTCGGGCGCGGGTGACCACCCACCACCCCGGGCGCCTGGGCCTTCGGGCTTGATCGACTCGGCTGTCGGCCTTGATCGACTCGGTTTCCTGGAAACCGTGGTGTCCGCGTGGCCGGGACACCGCGACATCACGGATGTCGAGTGGATCAACCAGCCCACAGACAAAAAGGCCTCCCGTGCACCCGGCAGAGCTCGCTTATCCTTGCTGCCTTCCGGCCCTGGGGAGGTTCACGAGATACCGCCGCACGGGAGGTGACGCCCAGCCTACCCGACCGCCCGTCGATCTTCAGGGGGTGGTGGGGTGGCCCGGCCGACGCGGGCCTGTATCCTGGCTCGCGGAGGATTCGCCTAGAGGCCTAGGGCGCACGCTTGGAAAGCGTGTTGGGTTTACACCCTCACGAGTTCGAATCTCGTATCCTCCGCTCATCTGAGCAGCACGAACGACAGGGCCGGCCCCAACGGGGACCGGCCCTGAGTCGTCTGTGCGGTGGCGTCAGTCCACCACCTTGACGTTCTCCGCGCCCTGCCCCGAGAACCACGCCTCCAGCTCGGCGCCGCCGAGAGACCGGGTCGCTTCCTCGTCGACGAGGACCGGACCGACGACGGCGCCCTTCGCGCCCTCGAACTGGCAGCCGAACATCCTCGCGCCGGTCAACACCGTCGGCATGCTCGTGCCGCCGAGCGTGCACCAGCGCAGGCTGGCCAGCTCAAGATTGGCGCCGCGCAGATCGGTCTTGTAGAGCTTGGCGGAATTGAGGATCGCGTGGCGGAGATCCGCCCCTTGCAGAACGGCATCGTCGAGCTGCACCGCGAACAGTCGAGCCGAGCGGAACAACGCGTTAGCGGCCGAGCAACCGACCATTTCCGCCTTGGCCAGGTCGGCGAAGGAGAAATCCGCGCCCTGCAACTCGGCGTTGCTCAGGTTGGCGTCGCCGAGGTTGGCCTCCTCGAATCGGACACCGACCAGATGAGAATTGGCGAGATAGGCGCCGAGCAGGTCGAGTCCGCTGAGGTCCGCACCGCGAAAATCAAGAAAATCCCCGGACAGGTACGCCGTGGCCGAAGCGTCGGCGAGCCACTCCTCCAGCGCTTCCCGCGCGTCAGGGCTGTCTGGCCAGCGGATCACGTCGCCGCTGGACCGCCTGTACCTGCTCATTTGTCGACACCACCTTGCCGTCCCACTCCGACCTCGGCCTCGATCCGGAAACTAGCGTGCGCTGGCGAGGTCAGGCGCGGGCGCGGGCCCAGGAGAGGAAGCGCTCGGTCAGACGGGCCGGGTTGACGTCGGTGAGATGTTCGCCGGCCTCGGTTTGCAGCGTCGCCAGGTAGACGGTCAACCCGAGCCGGTCGTGCCGGTATTCGCCGAGCAGCCGCAGCTTCGCCGCCGAGCAGGGCCAGGCGATGCCGCACGCCGCACAGCGCCAGGTGGGTCGGGCCGGCAGGTGGTTCCGGTAGCGGCGGCGGGACACGGGCGGACCTCCTTCACTGTGGACGGGGGTCGCCCCCACCGGGGCGACCCCCGGACTGACGCCGACCACCGGGCTCCTGCGCCTCCACCGGCCACGCCGTCTTCTGTGGACCACCCTTGGGTGAGTTACGAGGCAGATACACCGCGTAGCGATATGGTCACCAGATATCCGGGACATCCGATGGAGGAGCCGTGAACGACGCGCTTCGAGTGGCGCTCAGCGACACCGGGCACACCACCGAATCCCTCGCCGAGACCGTCGGCGTCGACCCGAAGACGGTAGGACGCTGGTTGACGAAGGACCACATCCCGCATCCCCGTCACCGGTTGGCGGCAGCAGAGGCACTACACAAGGACGTGTCGGACATCTGGCCGGACACTTCAAGACGTCGCGACCCCATTTGGTTCCGTCCGTGGCAGGAGATCGAGCGCGAGGCGGTGTCGCTTCGCTGGTTCGAGTCGACCGTGCTGCCCGGGTTGCTCCAGACCGAGGCGTACGCCCGTGCGGTGCTGGGCGGCGCGGGCCTGATCCCCCGGGGCGAGATCGACCGACACCTCACGGTCCGGCTCGGCCGGCAGGGCGTGCTCAAGCGGGACGACCCGCCGCAGTTCACGGCGGTGATCGACGAGGCGGTCATCCGCCGCCCGGTGGGCGGCCGGGCGACGATGCGCGAGCAATTGTTGGCCGTGGCGGCGGCGTGCGTCGAGCCGCACATCCGGGTGCACGTCGTGCCCAGCACGGTCGGCACCTATGCCGGCCTCAACGGACCGTTCGTGATCGCACACAGCCACGACCACCGGGTTGCCGGCTACCTCGACAACCAACTTCAGGGACAAGTCGCTAGCGACCCCGAGGACATCGCCGCCATGATGGCGGCATGGGAGAACGTGCGCGGGGAGGCGTTGTCGCACTGGCAGTCGGTCGAACTCATTACGGAAGTGGCGGAGTCATGGAGCTGAACCGCGCCCGGTGGCGCAAGAGCAGCCGCAGCAGCGGCAACGGCGGCGCCTGCGTCGAGGTCGCCGACAACCTGCCCGGCGTCGTCGGCGTGCGGGATTCAAAGGACCCGACCGGCCCGGCGCTCGCCTTCGCGCCCGTGGCCTGGCGCGCGTTCGTCACCCAGCTCGCCCGGCGGGCCTGAACGACCCCGACGATCCGTCACCCCTCCGGCCGGATGCGGCCCGCCGCCGGATGCGGCCCGCCGCCGGATGCGGCCCGCCGCCGGATGCGGCCCGCCGCCCTCAACTCCGCCGAGATCTTGGACAGTTTCCGTTCGCGCGGAACGGAAAGTGTCCAAGATCTGGGGATTTGATGCCGGGAAGGCTCGATGCGCTGACACCGTCCGTACCGGTTGGGGCCGGTTTGATCCTCGCCGGCGGGCTGACGACCGGCCGCCGGCTGACGGCGTTCTCGCGGCCCGGGACTCCCGCAAACGCCCGGGGCGGACCATTCGGTACTGCGCAACTGAGCGTGGACGACGGGTACCGTCCGGAGGCGCGGCCTCCGAGCCTGGGACCGTCGTACACATGTTCTATCCACAGGCTGTGGACGGCGGAGGGTTCGATGGCTTACCAGCTCAGCGCGGTCGTCGCGGACGCTGAGCTGCTCCGCGAGCAGACCGCCGAGCTGGATCATGCGGTCCTCGGCGAGCTGCGCCAGGACTTCGCGTTACTGCCGGTCACCCCGCAGCTGGTGATCGAGCTGACCGGGTCGTTGCCGGATTTCGCGACGGACGACCGGAGCGCCGCCCGCCCGTTCGACCTGGTGTTGTCGACGGCGCTGGTCGAGGTGCTGACTCGCTGGTCACAGTCGGGGCCGGTGGCCTATCTGGAGGCGGCATTCGGTGGTGGCGTCGGCTACCAGTCGGCGGTGGTGTGGTTGGGCGGGGTGTTGGCCTGGGGCCCGCGCTTCGACGACGAGTTGGACGCGTCGCGCGAGCAGTGGCCGATCAACGGTGCGCTGAGTCGGCTCGGCGTGGAGCCCGGCACCTGGATCGACAGGTTCGCCGAACTGGGGTTGCACCTGGAGCGGAACACCGACGGCTGGCTCGCGCACGGGCGACGTCGACTCAGCGCCGACTACTGGGATGAGCTAGTCGAACAGTGGGAAAACCAGTAATTCGGCCACCAGCAGCAACCTGAACGCTCCCGTCCCGTTGGGGACTGGGGGATTCCATGAAATTGCGACAATTTGCTTTTATTGCCATGCTGATGACGGCTGCCTCGATCGCTGGCAGCGGCGTACCGCCAACCGGGCCGATCTCGGATGGCCGGCCCGCCGGCAGCGTGGAGATCATCGGCCTGAACGGCCTACAGAACATCGAGTTCGGTGCCACCGAGGACGAGCTGACCCGACGCGGCATCCTGCGTACCAGCCTGGATGCCTGCGGGCCGGTGCTTGCCGGCCATGACACGGTCAGCCCGGTCTTCGTGGAGGACAAACTCGTACTGCTCTGGGTCGGCGACCCGATGCGGACACCGGAGGGCATAACGGCGGGCTCGCCCGTCGACCAGGTCTGGGACCGCTATCCGGAGGTCAGCCGGCTGCTCGCTCCACAGGGGACGCACCGCCTCGACGGGTTGCTCGCCCGCAGCGGCGACCGCGCGTACCTGTTTCTGCACGACGGGCGCACGGTCCGAAAAGTAATCGCCGGGTACGCGGACTGGGCCCGCCGCCTCTTCGACGAGGGAGCGGGCCCGTGCTGACCGGCGCGGACTGATCAGGGCGACGTGTGGCCGACGCAGTCGAGGTCTCTGGCCGGCAGCTTTCCGTCGGCAAGATAGGTGACGACCGCATCGTCCACGCACACGTTGCCGTAGTTGCCGAAGACACCGTGGATCCGAGCGTCGCGCAGGGTGAGCAGCCGGGAGCCGGCTGCCGGTGCTGCTGCTGTCCCAGCACGTCGAGCGTGCCTACGCGACCGAGCTGCTCACTGACGGGCAAGGCGGCGTCGGCTACCTGCTCAAGGACCGGGTGTCCCGGGTCGAGGAGTTCCTTGACGCCTTGCGTCGGGTCGCCGCCGGGGGCACCGTGCTGGACCCGCAGGTCGTGGCCCAACTCGTCACCGCCCGGCGCAACCCGCTCACCGACCTCACCGCCCGGGAACGCGAGGTGCTCGCGCTGATGGCCGGAGGCAGCACCAATACGGGCATCGCCGCCCAGCTCGTGATCACCGAGCGCGCGGTGAGCAAGCACATCGGGAACATCTTCACGAAGCTCGACCTGCCACCCGACGGCGACGTGCACCGCCGGGTCGCCGCCGTGCTCACCTTCCTGAAGGATCCGGGCCGATGAGCGGGCCGGATTCCCCGAGGGCCGGCCCGCTCGTGCCGGCGACCGCATCAGCGCCCGAGCGACCGCCAGAAGTCGTACGAGTGGGCCGCCGCGAAGTCCGTCCTGACCGATCCGCCGCCACCGGCGAACACCCGCACGTACGGGGCGTCGGGACGCAGACGAGGCCAGCCCACCCGGCCCGTCCGGGCGAAGTCGCTCCAGGTACGGACCGGCTCGGCGTAGTCGTGATCGGCAGCACGCACCCAACGTCGCGCTGGCGGGATGTGCGCGGTCGCGCGGGTAGCGGCTCAGCACACCGGCCTGACCGACGACGAGTGGATGGCGGCCCAGGCCGACGTGTTGGGCGGCCTCCTCGCGGCGGGTGAGTTTCCCCATCTGGCCCGACTCACCCGGACAGCGGTCGACCTCAATGTCGAGAGTCTTTTCGAATTCGGTCTGCAACGTTTGCTCGACGGCGTGGAACAGCTACTCGAGCAATGACCGATTAGATCCTTTTGGTGCCTGTTTATGCAACTATGGGTCGCTGAAGTGCTACCACCCATCCAGCCGCCCGAGGAGATCATGGCGACGCTTGCCCACAGTGGCGCTTCTCGGAAGGTCACGGGGATGGCCCGGGTAGCCACCGCCCTGACTCTGGTCGCCGCGACCACCGTCCTGGCCGTCCTGGCCGGACCACGCAACGCGAGCGCCGCCGAGCCGCCGGTGCCGCTGGGCACCGCTGCGGACTTCGCGGTCCTTGGCGGCATGAGCGTCACCAACACCGGCCTCAGTGTGATCAACGGTGATATCGGCGTCAGCCCGGGCACCACCGTGACCGGGTTCCCTCCCGGTCAACTGAACGGGGTGGTGCACGCCAACGACGCCCTTGCCATTCAGGGCATGAGCGATCTGACGACTGCCTACAACGACGCGGCCTCACGCACGACCACTGCCGTCGTCTCGGATCAACTCGGCGGCACCACCAAGACCACGGGCGTGTATGAGTCCGCCGAGGGCACGTTCACCATCACCGGGGACCTGACCCTCGACGCGGAGGGCGACCCGAACGCGGTCTTCATCTTCAAGACCGACAGCACGGTCATCACCGGCATGTCGAGCATGGTGAACCTGATCAACGGGGCCCAGTCGTGCAACGTCTTCTGGCAGGTCGGTAGCTCCGCCACACTTGGCGCCAACTCCACGCTTCGCGGCAACCTCCTCGCCCTCACCTCTGTCACCGTGGGCGCGGCGCTCGAAGTGGACGGTCGAGCGATGGTCATCAACGACACGGTGAGCATCGACACGAGCACGATCACCCGTTCGACCTGCGCGGTACCCGGTGAGTTGTCGATCAGCGCGCCGGAGATGGCCGATCTGGGCAGCGCCAGCCTGGGCGGAGTCGTGTCGGGCAATCTGGGACCGGTCACGGTGACGGATGAGCGTCTTCTGTCGGAGCCGACCTGGACCGCCACCGTCGTCGCGACGAACTTCGTCACCAGCGGCGTCCCGGTTCACACGATCTCCAACACCAACGCCTCCTACTGGTCGGGCCCGGCCACCGCAACCAGTGGGATCGGCACCTTCACCTCAGGCCAACCCACTGCGGCAGACGCAGAGATCATCAATGTCGAACGCACGGCATTCACGCTGACCGACGGCGTCGGCAACAACTCGGCGACCTGGGATCCCGTGGTCTCGGTTCAGATACCTCTGACGGCCGTCGCGGGCGTCTACAGCGGAACGATCACGTTCTCGGTCGCCTGACGACTATTTCGGACAACTACTCGACCGGTACGAGGTCCGTTGGGTGAGAGCGTCCCGCGCGTACTCCTTGTCTTTTTCGGCGTAGCGGGCCACGGCCTTGCGGAACCTCCGCCGCGCGCCCCAGCGCCTCGTCGGCGTCGAAGCCCCGCGGTCACCCTCGCTGCGGCACAGCTCACCCCTTCCCCGCACACATCTTGGCCGCGATAAAGACCGATCGGTACAGAAATTTGCGGACCCGGTCGGTGGTTGCTACGTTCGGTTACGTACCGCTCAGTACAGAACTTGCAGGAGGGCCGGCCGGCCGAACACCGCCACACCCCAACAGAGGAGATCCATCGTGGGACAGCTCGACGGCAAGACCGCCCTCGTCACCGGGGGCACCACGGGCATCGGCCTGGCCGCCGCCCGCCGCTTCGCCGCCGAAGGCGCGTACGTCTTCGTCACCGGCCGCCGCAAGGGCCCGCTGGACGAGGCCGTGGCCAGCATCGGCGCCAACGCCACAGGCATCGCCAGCGATGTGAGCAAGCTCGACGACCTGGACCGGGTGATGCGGGCGATCGAGGAGCGGGGCGCCGGGTTGGACGTGGTGTTCGCCAACGCCGGCGGTGGGGAGTTCCGTCCGCTCGACTCGATCACGGTCGAGCACGTCGCCAGCACCTTCGACACCAACATCTACGGCACCATCTTCACCGTGCAGAAGGCCCTGCCCCTGCTCAACGAGGGCGCCTCGATCGTGCTGACCGGCTCGACGGCCGCGAGCAACGGCACCCCTGCGTTCAGCGTCTACGCCGCGTCCAAGGCAGCCATCCGCTCGTTCGGCCGCACCTGGGCTGCCGAGCTGATCGGCCGGAAGATCCGGGTCAACACCCTGATCCCCGGCTCGACCGAGACCCCCGGGCTCGCGGGCCTCGCGCCCAGCCCCGCGGAGGCCCCCGGGCTGCTGAAGGCCATCGCCTCGGGCGTGCCCATGCAGCGCATGGCGCACCCGGACGAGATCGCCAACGCGGCGCTCTTCCTCGCCTCCGACCAGAGCAGCTTCATGACCGGCGGCGAGATCTTCGTCGACGGTGGCGAGCAACAGCTCTGACGCGAAAACGCCCGGTCGATCCTCGCGGATCGACCGGGCGTTTCTGCATTTCATGAGCGGTGGCGGAGGGATTTGAACCCTCGGAGGGCGTTAACCCTCACACGCTTTCGAGGCGTGCTCCTTAGGCCGCTCGGACACGCCACCGCCGACGAGGGTACAGGACCGCCGGTTCCGACGCCGAACCGGTATCGCCCGTGCCGGCCTGGCAGGATCTTTGCCATGAGTACGCACATCGGCGCGAAGCCGGGCGAGATCGCCGAGCGGGTCCTGATGCCGGGTGACCCCCTGCGGGCCAAGTGGATCGCGGAGACCTACCTCGAGGGCGCTACCTGCTACTCGACGGTTCGGGGCATGCTGGGCTTCACCGGCCGCTGGAACGGCGTCGAGGTTTCCGTCCAGGGCTCCGGCATGGGCATGCCGTCGGCCTCCATCTACGCCCACGAGTTGATCAACGAGTACGGCGTGAAGACGCTGATCCGGGTCGGCTCCTGTGGTGCCCTCAGCACGGACCTGCAACTGCGGGACGTGGTGGCGGCGATCGGGTCGTCCACCGACTCGAACATGAACCGGATGCGCTTCGACGGGCTGATCGACTACGCCCCGGTGGCCGACTTCGGGCTGCTTCGTACGTCGGTCGAGGTTGCCGAGCGGCGCGGCATCACCATGCACGTCGGGCCGATCCTGGCGGCGGACGCCTTCTACACCGACCGGCCGGACCTTTACGACACCCTCGCCGACTACGGCGTGCTGGCGGTGGAGATGGAGTCGGCGGCGCTCTACACGATCGCCGCCCGGTTCAAGGCCCGCGCGCTGACCGTGTTGACCGTCAGCGACCACATCAAGACCGGTGAGAAGACCACCTCGGAGGAGCGCGAGCAGACCTTCAGCCAGATGGTCGAGATCGCCCTCGACACGATCATCGCCTGACCTGTTCGGGCGGCAGCACCGCGAAGAGCGTGATGACTGTGTGGCATCAATATGCCTCAGAGTCATCACGCTCTTTCGCAGCAGGCCCGCCTGGCCGGAGAAAGTCAGGCGGCGGCCAGCGCCTCGGTCGGCGCGAGGCGGGCGGCGCGCACGGCGGGGTAGAGGCCCGCGAAGCCGCCGATGACCACCGTCGCGCCCACCCCGCCGAGCATCGCCCAGGCCGGCACCACTGTCGGCCAGTTCTGCGACAGCGCGTAGCCCGAGGTGACCACGATGCCCAGCACCACCCCACCGATCCCGCCGAACGCGGAGAGCAGCAGTGACTCGGTGAGGAACTGGGTCCGTACCTGACCGCGGGTTGCTCCGAGTGACCGGCGCAGGCCGATCTCGGCTCGGCGCTCCAGCACCGAGATCACCATGGTGTTCGCCACGCCGACTCCACCGACCAGCAGGGCGACCGCGCCCAGGCCCAGCAACAGCCCGGTGAACGCGTCGTCGGTGGCCTCGGCGGCGGCCAGCGCGTCCGAGGGCCGGGACACCTCGACCTCGTTCGGCGCCTCCGGGTTGGTGGTCGCGCCGAGCACCGACCGGACAGCCTCGACCTGGGACTCCTGCGCCCGGGTGTAGACGGTGGTCGGGTGGCCGTCGAAGCCCAGGTATTCGGTCGCCGCCGGCCAGCCGATCAACGCCGAGGTGTCCAGTTCCGGGGCGAGTGGTGCGGCGGCGAGGGTGCCGACCACTGTGAACGGCCGCCCGCCCAACCACACCTGCACCTGTGGGTCCGCCGTGGTGATCCCGAGCCGCTGCGCAGCGGTGGCGCCGAGCACGACCGCCGGGTAGCGGGCGGTCGCATCGTTGAGCCAGGTGCCGGTGGCCACCTCCGCCCCCACGGTGCCGAGCAGGTCCAGCCGGGCCGCCTGGGTGGCGATGCCACCGGTCTCCGCGGCCGGGATCCGGTCCGAGCGGTACACCTTGGCGTCGGAGACCTGCCCGGTCGCGGACACCTCGGTCACCGGGCCGATCCGCCCGATCATCGCGACCGACTCCTCGGGCAGTTGCGCGTCCGCACCGAACAGGGTGCTGCCCGGCGCGACGGTGAGCAGGTTGGTGCCGAGCGCGTCGAGCGCCCGGTCCAGCTCGGCCCGGGACGACGAGGAGATGCCGACCACCGCGATCATCGCGGCGATGCCGATCGCGATGCCCAACGCGGAGAGGAACGCCCGTAGCGGACGGGTCCGCAGCCCCACCCCGCCGACTCGCAGGACATCCGCCGGCCGCAGTCGGGCCGGGGTCAGCGTCGCCATCAGCCGACCCCGCCCGACGTGAGGGCCGAGTCGTGCCGCACCGCGCCGTCGCGCATCCGCACCTGCCGGGGCAGGCTTCCCGCGATCTCCCGGTCATGGGTGATCACCACGACGGTGGTGCCGGCCCGGTGCAGATCGTGCAGCAGCTCCAACACCCCGGCACCGGAGTGGGAGTCGAGGTTGCCGGTCGGCTCGTCGGCCAGCAGCACCGCCGGCTCGCCGACCACCGCGCGGGCCACGGCCACCCGCTGCCGTTCCCCGCCGGACAGCTCGTGCGGCCGGTGCCTCAACCGGTGGCCCAGGCCAACCCGGACCAGCGCGGCCTCCGCCCGTTCGCGCCGCCGCCTCAGCGGTACGCCGGAGTAGAGCAGGCCGTCGGCCACGTTGTCCACGACCGGGACGCCGGGCGCGAGGTGGAACTGCTGGAACACGAAGCCGATCCGGGTGGCCCGCAACGCGGACAGCTCCCGGTCGGTCAGCTTCGCCGCGTCGTACCCGTCGATGAGGACGCTGCCCGACGACGGCCGGTCCAGGGTGCCGATCAGGTGCAGCATTGTCGACTTTCCCGATCCGGACGGGCCGACGATCGCGACCAACTCGCCGTGGCCGATCCCCAGCGACACGTCGTCCAACGCGACGACGCCGCCGGCGTACCGCTTGCTGACCCGGTCGAGCACGATCACCTCGCCGCTCACGTCGGCACCACAACCGTCGTGCCCTCGGTGATGCCCGTACCGGTGACCTCCACCCGGCCGTCGGCGAACAACCCGGTGGTCACGGCGAGGACCCGGCTCGCGCCGTCCTCGGCGACCTGGACGCCGTAGCCGCCCTCGGCCAGCGCCAACAGCGCCGCCACCGGCACGGTGAGCACGTCGCGGCGCTCCGAGACGGTGAACGTGACATCCGCGCTGGCCTGGTCGAAGTCGGTGAGGGCCTTCGGGTCGGTCACCGCGACTGTCACCTCGATCTTCGTCTCGGCGTCGTCGGACTGCCCGTTGGCGCCGGCCGCGGCGGCCTGGACGACCGTCTCGACAGTGCTGATGGTGCCCGCCACCGTCCGACCGTCCGGCAGCCGCACGGTGACCTTCGCGTCGCGCTTGGCCAACCGCTGGTCGTCCACGTCCAACTCGACGGTGACGACCCGGCTGGTGCCGGTGTAGGTCAGCACCGCCTGGCCGGGCTTTGTGAGATCGCCGACGTCGGCCTGCTGGCTCTCCACCCGGACCTCCCGGTCCGCGTACACGATCCGCCCCGGCTCGACCCGACCGGTCTCGGTCAGACCCAGGTCCTCCTGCCACTCCCGGACGGCGTCCGCGGTGGCGCCGGTGTACTCGTCGTCGACAGTGAACCCGGTGTAGCCCAACGCGTCGAGGTTCCGCTCGAACTGCGCGACGTCGGCACCCTCCACCCCGGGGGCGAGGGTCCGGTACGCGGGCAACCCGCCGTAGAGCAGCACCACCTCCTCGTTGTCGACCAGGTAGAGCGCCTTGCCCCGTCGTACCGTCGACCCGGTCGCCGCCAGCGCGGTGACCGTGCCGTTGAGTTTCGCCGTGGCGGTACGCGTCGTGCCGTACCCCAGCTCGCCGTCCGCGGTCTCCGAGTCGGCGAGGGCCTGCCGGGTGACAGTGGCGGTGGAGGGTGGCACGCTGCCGGCCTGGGCGCGGCCCCCGTCGGCGCCGCCCCCGAAGCCCACCGCGGCGACCACGCCCATGGCAGCGACCAGCAGAACGACGCCTCCGGTGACGGCGGCGCGCAGCCGCGAGCGGCGGATACTGCCGATCACCGGCCACCGCCGAACTGCGGCGCGTGCTGCCGGCACTTCTCCAACGCGGCCTTCATGGCCGGATCGCCGATGTCGATGGCGTTGCCCCCCGTCCCGATGCGGACCCGCCCGTCGGCGTCCGGGTCCGGGAAGTCCGGCACCCCGTTCTCCCGCATGCACTTGGCCAATGTGCGCATCTGCTCGGCCTGCTCGGGGTTGAGCTGCGGTCCCTGCCCGCCGTTGGGCAGCTTGTCCTGGCACTTCTCCATGGCCGCCTGGACCTTCTGCTGATCCACGTCCGCGCCGAACCGGAAGCCGGGACGACCGCCCGCCTCCGGGTCGGGCATGTCCACCCCGTTCTCCCGCATGCACCTGGCGAAGGCGAGTTGCCGGTCCGAGTCACTGACCGGCGTGCCGCTCGCCGTGGCCCCGGCCTTCGCCCCACCGGCGGTCGCTACCCCGCCGTCGTCGTCGCCTCCCGCGCCGCACCCGGACAGCGCCAGGGCGAGCAGGACGGGGATCGCAAGCATCTGTCGTCGCATGGTGTCCGCTTCCGCTCAGGTCCGACGCGGTTCGCCGAACGTGACACCCAGTGCACGGCAACGGACGTATCTGCGGCGTTACCGTCGGCGGTTATGCCGCCGTTACCGCACCCCGAGCACCATGGAGGGGTGAGAGTGCTGGTGGTCGAGGACGAGAACGTGCTGGCGGACGCCATCGCCGAGTGGCTGCGTCGGGAGTCGTTCGCTGTCGACGTGGCGTACGACGGTGACGCCGCGCTGGAACGGCTCGGCGTCAACGAGTACGCCGTGGTGGTCCTGGACCGGGACCTGCCTGTGGTGCACGGCGACGACGTGTGCCGGGCAATCGTGGACGCGGGTGGGGAGACCCGGGTACTGATGCTTACCGCGTCGGCGGCGGTCCGGGAGCGGGTGGCGGGGTTGGCGCTAGGCGCCGACGACTACCTGACCAAGCCGTTCGCCCTGGTCGAGCTGTCGGCTCGGGTGCACGCGCTGACTCGCCGGTCCCGCCCGGCGGCGCCGCCGACGCTGCGTCGCGCCGGCATCCAGCTCGACCCGGCCCGACACGAGGTACGCCGGGACGACAGGCACGTGGCGCTGTCCCGCAAGGAGTTCGCGGTGCTGGCCGAGCTGCTCCGCGCCGACGGCGCGGTGGTCTCTGCCGAGGAGCTGCTGGAACGCGCGTGGGACGAGCACATCGACCCGTTCACCAACGTGGTTCGGGTGACAGTCATGAAGCTGCGCCGGAAACTCGGCGACCCGACGGTGATCGAGACGGTCCCCGGGGCGGGGTACCAGATCCGATGAAACGCCTGACGATCCGCGCCCGGCTCACCCTCATCTACGGCGGGCTCTTCCTGTTGGCCGGCGTGGTCCTGCTCGCCGTCACGTACGTGCTCGTGGATCAGCGGATGCCGCAGCCGTTCGGGGTGAAACTGCGCGACCTGCCGAAGACCTCCCCCACGACGCCCAGCGGGCAGAACGTCGACAGCATCCGCGCCCTGTTGCAGGAGGTGCAGGACGAGGCGAAGCGCAACGCGTTGGAGTCGCTGCTCACCCAGGGCGGGATCGCGTTGATCGTGGTGTCGACGGTGGCGATCGCGTTCGGCTGGCTGCTCGCCGGTCGGGCGTTGCAGCCACTGCACCAGATCACCGGCACGGCCCGCAGGATCGCCGGCGCGGACACCGCCGGTCGTGGTCTGCACGAGCGGATCGCGCTCACCGGCCCTCCCGACGAGGTACGCGAACTCGCCGACACGTTCGACGAGATGCTGGAACGGCTGGACCGCTCCTTCGACGGGCAGCGCCGTTTCGTGGCGAACGCCTCGCACGAACTGCGTACCCCGTTGGCGCTCAACCGCGCACTGGTGGAGCTGGCTGTCACCCGCCCGGACGCGTCGGCGGAGACCCGGCGACTCGGCGAGTCGCTGCTGGCGGTCAACGAACGCCACGAGCGGCTGATCGACGGCCTGCTGACCCTGGCCGACTCGGAGAACGAGCTGACCGAGCGTACGCCTGTCGACCTGGCCGAGGTCTGCGCGCACACGACCGACCAGGCTGGGAAGCAGGCCCCCGGCGTGCGGGTACGGCGGGCGCTGGCCCCGGCGCCGACCAGCGGCGACCTGGTGCTGTTGGAGCGGCTCACGTTCAACCTGGTGGAGAACGCGCTGCGGCACAACCTGCCCGCCGACGGTTGGGTGGAGGTGCGCACCGGGCTGGTCGACGGCCGTCCGACGCTCACTGTGACCAACACCGGCCCGGTCATCCCCGGCTACGACGTCGAGCCGATGTTCCAGCCGTTCCGCCGGCTGTCACGGGAGCGGGTGGCCGGGGCACGGGGCTTCGGGTTGGGGTTGTCCATCGTCCGCGCGGTGGCGCGGGCCCACGGCGGCACCGCCGAGGCGCAGCCCCGCCCGGGCGGCGGTCTGATCGTCACTGTCACTCTGCCGCCGGCCTGACCGGCGACCGGCCTCAGCGGAAGAACGCGCGCAGGACGGCGGCGGTCTCGGCCTCCAGCACCCCGCCGTAGACCTCGGGGCGGTGGTTGAGCCGACGGTCCCGCAGCACGTCCCAGAGCGACCCGGCCGCGCCGGTCTTGGGCTCCCAGGCGCCGAACACGACTGTGGAGACCCGGGCCAGCACCAGCGCCCCGGCGCACATGGTGCACGGTTCCAGGGTGACGACCAGGGTGCAGCCGTCCAACCGCCACCGGCCGGTGCGCTCGGCGGCCCGGCGCAGGGCCAGCACCTCGGCGTGGGCGGTGGGGTCGCCGGTCAGCTCCCGCTCGTTGCGTCCGGTGGCCAACTCGGTGCCGTCCGGCCCGTAGAGCACCGCCCCCACCGGCACGTCGTCGACGTCGGTGCTGACGGCGTCGCCGACGGGCGGACCGGCGACGGCGATCTCCAGGGCGCGGCGCATCCACAGCTCGTGCCGCTGCCGTCGGCCGACCTCACCCGGGTCGGCGAGGCCCTCGTGGGCGCCGGGCCCGGCACGGCGCACCGCACCGGGGGTCGGCTGTCCCGGCCGGATCGACTCCAGAGACGGATCGGTGGCGTCGGCCGGCTCAGACCTCACGCAGCTCCTCGACCTCGTCGGCGCAGCCGAGCACCTGGCAGATCTCGGCGGTGACGTCCGCCGGCATCATCCCCTCGTGCGTGCACAGGGTCAGCAGCTTCTGCGCGGAGATGCCCAGGTTGGCCAGCAGGTCGGCGTCACCGACCGGGTCGGCCTCCGGGTCGACGACGGGCTGCTCGCTCTCCTCGTCGCCGGTGCTCACCGGGCGTGGCTCGTCGTCACCGTCGAGCCCGGTGACCGAGGTCTTCAGGTCACCGACCAGCAGCGACCCGAGCTGCGACTCCTCGGCGTACGCCGAGTCCGAACCGAACACCCGCAGGTCCTCGCCCTCGTCGAGGCGCAGGATCACCAGGTACGCGTCGTCGGCCTCGACGAAGAGCAGCGACACGTCGGCCTCCAGGTCGACGTCCCGCAGCCGGTCGGCAACCTCGTCGATGTCGGTGGCGCCACGCAGGCTGACCTCGGCGGCGGTCCAGCCACTGTCGTCGCGCACCACGGCCGCAGCGAAGTACGACACGGTCCCCCCAATAGCCCTCGACACAGCGTCGACTCGTTACGCGTGCACGTTAGCCGGTCGAGTCGGCAGGCGACCCGTCAACGCCCCGAAGGGCCTGTCATTCCTGACAAAGTCGGATCAGCCGACGACTCGGCGGCGGGTGGCGATGAGCTGGCGCAGACGCTCGGTGCGCTGCCGCTGCGGCCGGCTGCGCTGGCGGACCGCCCGGGCGCCCGCCAACTCCGCCAGCAACTGCAGTCGACGGCGACTGCGATCGGGATCCTGCCGGGGAGTGGTCCAGGCCATAGCCCCGAGCGTGCCGAGTCTGGGCGGCCACGTCAAGACGGCGTTCGCTACGCAGCCAACCGGGCACACGGTGCAGTCAACGAGCGCCTTTTCGGGGCCTGTCCGTGCCGGTCACCACAGCGGCCAGTCACCGCCGGTGGCCCAGCGGACCGCCACCACGGCGGCGGCGATGCTCCAGCCACCCGCCGTGACGATGGCGACCCCGGTGGCCACCCCTCGGTCGCCGTAGCGGACCAACACCAGGGCGGTGACCCAGGCCAACAGGCCGGCGATGACCGTCCACCACGCGTAGCTGGCCACGTCGGTGCCGAGCAGGCCGAACAGCAGCAGCCAACCGGCCGCCGTGCCGCCGCCGGCAGCGACACCACCGCCGGTGATCGGGTGCGGTTCACGGTAGGTGGGCCGGGTCGGTGGCCCGGAGGGGAAGAGACCCGACGGGGTACGCGGCATCGGGCGGACGGCACCGAAATCCGGGCCAGGTTCGGGTCGGGCAATGGTCACCGTCGCTGCCCTCCCTCACGCGTGCCGCTCGTACCCACGGTACCGGCTCTGCCAGGATGACCGGATGTCCTCGCCGACGATCAGCCGCCGCGCTCGTCCGGCGTACCCGATCCTGCTGTTGCTCGCCCCGGTGCTGGCCGCCGGCTGCGCGACCACCCGGCCGGGGGTGCCCGACGGCGCCGCGCCGACGCCACCGGCGGTCTGGGCGACCGCCGACCAGCCGGCGTCGCAGTCGCCCACGCCGACGGCGACCGACCCGGGCCCCCCGGCGCCGTCGTCGGCCCGGCCGTCGGCGACGGCACCCCGCACCGGGCTGAAGCACGTCTTTCCGGTACGCGCCGACGACGTCGACTACCACCCGACGCACGGGGCGTACCCGGCGACGGACCTCTTCGCCGACTGCGGCGAGCCGTTCGTGGCGGTGACCGACGGGACGGTGCTGGAGGTGAGCCGCGTCGACAGGTACTCCAAACGTGGGCCGCAGGGGCCGGACAACGGCGGCCTGTCGGTCTCCCTGCTCGGCGACGACGGGGTGCGCTACTACGGCTCGCACCTGAGCGTCGTGGCCAGCGGCGTCGACGCCGGGGTGCGGGTCCGCGCCGGGCAGCAGCTCGGCAAGGTGGGCCGCACCGGCAACGCGAACAACGTCTGTCACGTGCACTTCGGCATCTCACCGGCGTGCGCCGGTAAGGACGGCTGGTGGATCCGGCGCGGGGTGATCTGGCCGGCGCGTTACCTGGACTCCTGGCGCCGCGGCGGCAATCGCGAGCCGGCCGCCGAGGTCACCGCCTGGCAACGTAAGCACGGCTGCCCGAAGGTGCCCTGATCATGGTTGACGCGAGAGATCCCATCGCCGATCTGCGCCGGATCGCGTTCCTCCTGGAACGCGCCAACGAGGCCACCTACCGGGTACGCGCGTTCCGGTCGGCGGCGAAGGCGCTGGCCGGCCTGTCTGCGGCCGAGCTGACCGAACGGGCCGGCAACGGCACGCTCACCGAGCTGGCCGGGGTCGGTGACGTCACGGCTCGCTGCGTGGCGGAGTCCCTCGCCGGTGAGGAGCCGGTCTACCTCCGCCGGCTGGTGGCGACCGAGGGCAGCGACCTGGGCGCCGAGGCCACGGCGCTGCGCGCCGCCCTGCGCGGCGACTGTCACACCCACTCGGACTGGTCCGACGGCGGCTCGCCGATCGAGGAGATGGCGTTGGCCGCTGTGGAGTTGGGCCACGAGTACCTGGTGCTGACCGACCACTCGCCCCGGCTGACGGTGGCCCGGGGGCTGACCGCGGAGCGGCTGCGCAGGCAACTCGACCACGTGGCGCAGGTCAACGCGGCGCTGCCCGAGGGTTTCCGGATCCTCACCGGGATCGAGGTGGACATCCTCGCCGACGGATCCCTGGATCAGGACGACGACCTGCTGGGGCGACTCGACGTGGTGGTCGGGTCGGTGCACAGCGGCCTGAAGGACGAACTGTCGAAGATGACCCGGCGCATGCTGAAGGCTGTCGCCAACCCGCACCTGGACATCCTCGGCCACGTCACCGGCCGGATGGTGTCGTCCCGCCCCGCCGGGGTGACCGGTCCGGGCGATCGGGGGCACCGCGCGCGTACCCGGGCGGAGAGCGACTTCGACGCGGACGCCGTCTTCGCCGCCTGCGCCGAGAACGACACCGCCGTCGAGATCAACTCTCGGCCGGAGCGGCAGGACCCCCCGAAGCGCCTGATCCGCCGGGCGCTGGAGGCCGGCTGCCGGTTCGCCATCAACACGGATGCGCACGCGCCCGGCCAACTCGACTGGCAACGCTTCGGCTGCGAACGCGCCGCCCTCTGCGGCGTCCCCGCCGACCGTGTGATCAACACCTGGTCGGCTGAGCAACTGGTGGACTGGACGCACCACCGCCCCTGACCAGCCCCCGGCGGTGGTCAGTCAGCGACGGGCGAGTTCGGCGGTGGGGATGGCGGGTGCGCCGACGCCGACGACCGGGCTGGTCCGGCGGCGGCTGAACATGCCCTGCGAGACCGCGACCCCCAGCAGCACGATCAGCGCGCCGACCGGTTGGTGCCAGTTGAGTCGTTCGTCGAGCGCCACGGCACCGATCAGCACGGCGAAGATCGGGATCAGGTACGTGACTGTGGAGGCGGTGCTCGCGCCGGCCAGCCGGATGTTGCGCATGTTGATCACGAACGCGAGGCCGGTGCCGAGCGCGCCGAGGGTCAGCACACTTGCCACCACCCCCGTCGACAGCTCGGTGGGCAGCGGCGGCAGGCCCGCGACGAAGGGGGTGACGATGGCCAGCTGCGCGGCGGCGAGCAGCAGTTGCGCCGTGGAGAGCGACAGACCCGAGTACGCGCTGCCGGCGACGAACCGCTTCTGGTACGGGATGGCCAGGCCGTAGCAGGCCGCCGCACCGAAGCACATGAGCTGCCCGGTGAAGTGCGCCCCGCCGATGCCCTCCCAGACCCCGAGCACCACCAGCACCCCGACGAAGCCCAGCCCGAGCCCGATCGCACGGCGCACTGTGAGCCGCTCGGTGCGGAAGACCAGCACGGCCAGCGGCAGCACGATCAACGGCGTGGTGGCGTTCAAGATGCCGGCCAGCATCGACTCGACCCGCTGCTCGCCGTAACCGAAGAGGGTGAACGGCACGGCCACGCCGAAGGCGGCGACGACGGTCAGGTGCGCCCAGACCCGGGGTTCGCGGGGCAGCCGGTCGCGCAGCACGGCGAGCACCACCAGCAAGGTCAACGCGCCGGCGACGACCCGGTAGAGGGTGAGTTGAACCGGGTGCAGCTCGGCCACCCCGACCTTGATGAAGAGGAAGCTGGAACCCCAGATCGCGGCGAGGGCGACGAAGCCGGGCAGCCAGGCGCGGACCGGCGCTCTGTCAGGAGTGGTATCGGTGGTCACCCCTGACACTCTGCCGCATCCGTACGACAAAGTCGCGTGCCTTTCGCCCGTCGCGCCGCGCTCGAACCCGCAGGTCCAACACGGCAAACGTCGACGACAACGGGGTGGGGTGGTCACGTAGGGTCGCAGCGTGGGACGAATTGATGAACTCGCCAACCGCTACGTGGCCGAGTGGGCGCCGTTGAGCCCCACCGGCGCGACCTTCGTCGGCATCGCCGGCCATGACGACCAGCTCGACGATCTCTCGCCCGACGGCTACGCGGCGCGCGCGGACCTCACCCGCCGGACCCTCGCGGGGCTGGAGGTGACCGAGCCGGAGACCGAATCGGAACGGACCGCCAAGGAGGCCATGCAGGAACGGCTCGGCCTGGACCTCGCCCGGTACGACGCCGGCGAGGTGACCAGCGAGGTCAGCGTGATCACCAGCGGGCTGCACGAGATCCGCATGGTGTTCGACCTGATGCCCGCCGCGACCAGCGACGATCAGGCCAACATCGCCGCCCGGCTCAACGGCTTCGGCGCCGCACTGGAGGGCTACAAGACCACGCTGCGTGAGGCGCTCAACGCCGGTGAGGTCAGCTCGAAGGTGCAGCTGGTCGAGGTGGCCAAGCAGTGCGACATCTGGGTCGACCCGACCGGGGACAACTTCTTCCACGGGCTGGTCGAGCGGCTGGGGGCCGAGGGCACGCTCGGCTCGGAGCTGCGTCGGGGTGCGGCGGCGGCGACCGCGGCGACCGCGGAGTTCGGCCAGTTCCTGCGTACCGAGCTGGCCCCGCACGGGCGGGACAAGCAGGCCGCCGGCCGGGAGCGCTACGAGCTCGCCTCACAGTACTTCCTCGGCGCCAAGATCGACCTGGACGAGACGTACGCGTGGGGCTTCGCGGAGCTGGCCCGCCTGGAGGCGGAGATGCGGGTCGTGGCGGGGCGCATCGCCGGCTCCGGTGCCACCGTCGACGAGGCCGTGGCCACCTTGGATGCCGACCCCGCCCGGACCATCCAGGGCAAGGAGGCGTTCCGGGACTGGATGCAGGCGCTGGCCGACAAGGCGATCACCGAGCTGCACGGCACCCACTTCGACATCCCGGAGCAGGTCCGCCGCATCGAGTGCTGCCTCGCCCCGACCAGCGACGGCGCCATCTACTACACCGGCCCGAGTGAGGACTTCTCCCGTCCGGGCCGGATGTGGTGGGCGGTGCCGCAGGGCATCAGCGACTTCTCCACCTGGCGCGAGGTGACCACGGTCTACCACGAGGGCGTGCCGGGTCACCATCTCCAGGTGGCGCAGACCGCCGTCCGGGCCGACCTGCTCAACCGCTGGCAGCGGCTGCTCTGCTGGGTCTCCGGGCACGGCGAGGGCTGGGCGCTCTACTCGGAGCGGCTGATGGACGAGCTGGGTTACCTGGAGGATCCGGGCGACAAGCTGGGCATGCTCGACGGCCAGGCGATGCGCGCGGCACGGGTGATCGTGGACATCGGCATGCACCTGGAGTTGGAGATCCCGAAGGACAATCCCTTCGGCTTCCACCCGGGCGAGCGGTGGACGCCCGAGCTGGGCTGGGAGTTCATGCGGGCGCACTGCCGGGTTCCGGACGAGAACCTGCGCTTCGAGCTGAACCGCTACCTGGGTTGGCCGGGGCAGGCGCCGTCGTACAAGGTGGGTGAGCGGATCTGGCTCCAGGCCCGCGAGGACGCCAAGGCCCGCAAGGGCGCCGATTTCGACCTGCGGGAGTTCCACCGGCAGGCGTTGGACCTGGGCGCGCTGGGTCTCGACCCGCTGCGCCGGACGCTCGCCCGGCTCTGACCGGGCCGACACGGCTGCGCGCGCCAACGGTACGGCGAGTCCGTCGCCGCGCGCAGCCACGCGCTCGCGCGCCGGTGGGCTCAGCCGAGGGTGAGCGCCAACGCCGGGCGGGCGGTCAGCGTGTCGCTGGTGACGTACGCCAGGTCGATGGCGGGGTCGGTGAACGTGATCGGGATGGGCGAGGTGACCGGAATGCCGTCCGGTAGCGGCAGGTCCGGGGTCAACGTGATCTTGATGCCGAGTAGTCGACCGACGAACCGGGTCGCGTAGAAGGCCACGTCTCCCCGGACGGTCAGCTGGTTCGTCGCGTACCGCTGGTTGCGCCCTGCGGGGCCGTCGGCGCGTAGCAGGAAGTCGGCGGTCACCGCCTCCCGCATGCTGAACTTGAGCACCTTCAGGTCACCCGCCACTGTGTGCAGGTCCGTGACCCCGTCGAACCGCAGCCCGGTCATCCGCACCGACGACCCGGTGAGCTTCGACGGCGTCTGGGCCACCGTGGGCAGGGCCGGGTCGGCTGCGATGCGCGGCAGGGGCTTGCCCGGCTGCGCCGTTTCGGGCTTGTCCGGTGCCGTCGTGCCGGGCTTGCCGGGGGTCGGCTTGCCCGGGGACTGCGGCGGGCAGTCGGCGGGGCCGGGGCGGGGGGTCGCCGTGCTGGTCGGCCGGGTTGCCGGCGTGGCGGTGGGGTGTGCCGTGGGCGCGGGGTCCTCGCCGCCTCCGAGGCCGAGCAGATCGCCGATTCCGTCCAGGATGTCGGTGATCACGTTGCCGTCCCGCTCCGGGCTCGGGGTGGGTGTCGGCGTGGTCGCGCCGCGGCTGGGCGACGGGGTGACCGGCCGGAACGGAGTGGGACAGCCGTTCGAGGTCGGCCGGCTGGGCGCGGCCTGCACCGCTCGGGGCTGGCCGGCCAGGCCGACGGCCGCCAGGCCGAGAACCACGAGAGCGATGGCGAAAGCTCGCGGATCAGCGGAACGTCCCGGCGACTCGGGCGGCACCCCCTCGTCGGACGCCCGGCCCGCCGGCTCGGCGCGCTCGACGCCGGCCTGGTCAACGGTGCCCTGGTCAACGGTGTCCTGCTCGGTCTCCGCCTGTCGCTGGGCGGGTGGTGCGGGGCGGATCGGCGTCCAGGCGAAGGCGAGCGCGCTGCCGATGATGCCGAGCAGCAGACCGACGAAGAAGCCGCCGAGGTTGAGCCCGATCAGCGAGTACACCGCGGTGACCGCCGCGACGACCGAGTAGAATAGCCGCTGCGCCGGGGTGAGCCAGAGCAGCAGGCCACAGGTCACCAGGATGATCGGGATCAGCAGCGAGAGCAGGCCGGTCGCGCCACTGTGGAAGCTGAGTCCGTTGAGGGTCATCCGGGTGGAGGCGAACATCTCCAGCCCGGCCAGGACGATGAGCAGGCCGCCCCAGAACGGTCGGCTGCGCTGCCAGCGGCGAAAGAGCCGCCACGCCTGAGCCGGACCACCGGGCCGGGCGTGGGACGGGTTCGCGGTTGTCACGTACTCCTCCTGGCCGAGCGGGGACGGGAGCCGAGCGGGGACGAGAGGTGGGCCGGCCCGCGGTGCTGACCACCGCGGGCCGCGGCTCACCTCAGAAGCACTCCTTGCCCTTGGCGTCGTCACCCACGTTGACCTTGAGTCGGAGGCCGACCAGGTTGAACGTTGCCGCCGTGGTGTAGCGGGACACCTGTTGCAGGTTGGTGATGGTGACGTGGTCGGAGTTCTGGCCGAAGGAGCCGGCCTGCGCGGTCGGGTTCAGGTCGGTGGCGTCCCGACCGATCCTGATGTTGGTGAAGGTCGCGTTGCCGTTCAACGAGTCCATCGCGATCAGCAGGTCCTTGGCGCGGGCGGGTTCCTTGCCCTCGCCGGCGTTGATGGTGAGCACCACCGGCAGGCCCGGCAGGTCGGCGCGGACGGACTGGCAGAGGCTGTACAGCTCGGCGCTGCTGATCTCGGAGAGCGCGATCGGGTGGACCTGGCCGGACTTTCCGTCCTTGCCCTTCTCGCGGACGATGCCGCCGTACTGCTTGAAGCCGTCGCCCTCCAGGCGGTCGGCGCCGATCTTGAACGTCTGCCCGGAGACCGTGATGTCGGACGCGATCGCGCCTGTCGACATTCCGAAGAGGATGGCGCCGGCGGCCGCCGTGGCGGGCACCATCATCGCGGCGAACCGCCACCATCGGGTACGACCCTGACTGTCAAATCGATCCTGCACGGGTTCCTCCTCGGGTCGATGCGCGCGAGTGGCCGGTCCCGAACTGGCGGCCCCACCGGGCCCGTCATCTGTTACCGGCTGGTAACCATCGGGCTTGATGGTGCACCCGTTGCGGCGCAGCTCACAACCCCCCGATTACCTGGCGGTAATAGTCGGACCACCGGACGGAGGTACGGCATCACGGATCGTCAACGCGCCCACCGCCGTGACCCTCCAAAATGGCAGTAAGGCGGGCATAAGGCCACCCGACAGGCAGCTCAGAGTGATGCCGCATTGACTAATTACAATCGAGTAACAAATGTAAAGCACCCAGGTCACACGGGTTACCCATGACTGAGGGGTGGACCGCGACGCGGTCCACCCCTCAGTCGTACATCCGGTAGTACGCGCGTCAGCGCTGCTCCACCTCGCCCGGTGCCGGACGCTGGGTCGGCACCGTCGGCTCCTCCGACTTCCAGTTCGTCGAAGCCGGCGGGATCTCGTCGGTCAGTGGCCCGCCGACCGGCTGCGGCCTGGGCTGCTCGACGGTCTCCGCGTCACGTACCGGCTCCTGGTCCACCCGGGTCGGCGTCGGGTCGTCGACCGCCGGCTCGGCGCGGTGCCGGGCCATCCCGCCCTCGGGCCGGGTCACCAGCCACACACCGAACACGACCGCGAGCAGACCGAGGACACCAGCGACGATCGGGCCCCAGAAACTGATCAGGCCGATCTTGAAGCGGTTTTCCTTGACCGTCTCGACACTGCGGCTGACCGTGTCGTCGGTGTAGTTGAAGTCCGCGTCCAGCAGCACGGTGGGGGTGCCGGTGTTGGGGCGCAGCTCCTTGTGCTGCTGCTCCCGCACGTTCACGTAGGAGCCGGTGACCGGGTCGACCCAGAGCGTACGAATGTTGCTGTAGACGATCTGGCCGCTGGTGGCGCCGGGGGCGAACTTGCCCACAAGCGTCTGGATGCTGCTCTCCGGGGTGGCCAGCACCTCGTTCTCGATCCGCTGCTCGAAGCGGTACGCCTCGACACCCTTGATCTTCTCGGTGCCGACGAACTTGGCCGGGACAGCCCGCTTCAGGTCACGGTCGAAAACCTGGTAGTCCCGCTTGGCGGTGCCGAACGGGAACTTGTAGATCTGGCCGGAGTACTTCACGTTGCCGACCGGAGTCCCGTCCGCCCCGGTCTCGTTGAGCCACTGGTCCTTCCACGAGGCGGCCGCACCGGAGATCCGGTAGAGAGCGAGTTCGGTGCTGTACTGGCTGACCACGTCCTGGTTGTCGGTGCGCCGAACCGTCTGGTAGACGTCCCAGATCACCGCGTCGCCCTTGAGGTCCTTGGGCAGCCGGTCCTTGGTGTCGTCGGGCTGTGGAATGACCTCGACATTGGACACCAGATCGCCCTGTGGAACCTCGATGCTCACCGAGCTCCCGGTTGCCGTGATCTTCAGGAACCTGGCGTTCTTCGCCTCCGCGACGGACGTCGTCGGCTCAAGATCGTAGGGGAGCTTGGTCACGGCGGGGGCCACATAGAACGGCAGCCCGGCCGCGAAGACCAGCAATAAGACGCCAAGCCCGAAGAGCGCGGCGCCCACGCGAAGCTTCACTCATCCTCCTGTAACCTGCCGCCCTACGACCTGTTGTCCGGGGCACCCGATCCTTAACATGGCGGGAGGTTACTCCCCGGTCACCTTCAAAGCGACCCCCTGGATGTCCAGATGTCCACAGCCGCCGCGCCAACAGTTTCGGAGCCTTCGGTAACCGGCCGACTTCCCGCCCTCGACGCGCTGCGAGCAATCGGCGCGGTGGCGGTCGTCGGTCACCACGTCGGGTTCCAGACCGCCGTCACCATGAACACCACCTGGGGCGGCTGGCTGGCCCGGCTGGATGTCGGCGTGGCCATCTTCTTCGTACTGTCCGGGTTTCTGCTGTTCCGGCCGTGGGCCCTCAGCGCGGCGACGGGCCGGGCCCGACCCCGCGCCAAGCGCTACCTGTGGCGGCGGGCCCTGCGCATCCTGCCCGCCTACTGGTTGGCGATCGTGGTCTGCCTGACCGTCCTGCCGCAGAACGGGCAGGCATCCGTCGCCGATTGGATCCGCCACCTCACCTTCACGCAGATCTACCAGGCGGGGCAGTTGCGCGCCGGGCTCAGCCAGACCTGGAGCCTCGCCACCGAGGTCGTGTTCTACCTGATCCTGCCGCTGGTCGCGGTGCTCGCCGTCGGCCGGTCCTGGCGTCCGGTCCGGACCATCGTGATCGTCAGCGGGAGTGCGCTACTGACCGCGGGGTGGCTCACGCTGATGGGGCTCGGCTGGCTCGATGCCGCCCTGCACACCATGTGGTTCCCCTCGTACGCCACCTGGTTCGGCGCGGGCATGGCACTGGCGGCGGCGCACGTCGCGCTGCGCACCGGGACCGGACCCGCGGCCTTCCGGGTCCTGGACGACCTGGCCTCGGCTCCGGTCACCTGCTGGGCGGCCGCCGTCGGCCTGATGGCGATCGCGACGACGCCCGTCGCCGGCCCCCGCGACCTCACCGAGCCGACGGCCGCCGAGTTCGGCGTCAAGTTGGCCCTGTACCTGGTGATCGCGGCGCTGATCCTGATCCCGGTGGCCTTCGGCGGGCCGAGCCGGGCCAAGGAGATCTTCGGCAGCTCGTCCGCCCGGTGGCTCGGCGCGGTCTCGTACGGACTGTTCCTGTGGCACCCCATGGTCATCGAACTCATCTACCTGGTCGACGACCGACCGCTGTTCTCCGGCGGGCTGCTCAACACCTTCGCCCTCACCATGGCCTTCGGCCTGGTGTACGCCACGGTCAGCTACTACGGCGTCGAGCGACCCCTGCAACTGCTCGGTTCGCAGCGTCGACGTCGACCAACCGGGCGTGGGCAGGCGTCCGGGACCCCCGCCACCGACGTGGCCGCGCCGGCCACCGCACCTCCGACCGTCGCGGCCGGCACGCCGGTGCCAACGGTCGGCGGGTAGCGCCCAGCGCTGGCCCATCGGGGCATTGCCGGCCGGCACAGCAGCCCCTAGTGTGACGCGGGTCGCTAAATTACTTGAGAGTAGGGTTCGCGTGGAGCGTCGCTTCGGCATGCCCGGACACGTGTTGTTCCTCAACTGGCGAGACACCCGCAACCCCGAGGGTGGCGGTTCCGAGGTCTACGTCGAACGGATCGCCGCCGAGCTGGTGGCGCGCGGTTTCCGCGCCACTCTCTTCTGCGCCGCCCACAGCCAGGCTCCCGCCGACGAGGTCAACGAGGCGGGCGTACGGCTGGTGCGGCGCGGTGGCCGACACACCGTCTACCTCTGGGCGGCCCTCTGTTATGTCGCGGGCGCGCTCGGCATCGGCCCGCTGGCGGCCCGTCGAGGCGGTCGGCCCGATGTCCTGGTCGACGTCTGCAACGGCTTGCCGTTCCTCGCTCCGCTGTGGGCCCGGCGCCCGGTGGTCAAGCTGATCCACCACGTGCACCGCGAGCAGTGGCCGGTGGTGCTTCCACGGTGGGCGGCCCGCTTCGGCTGGTGGATCGAGTCGTCGCTCGCCGTACGCCTCTACCAGCGGTGCCGGTACGTCACCGTCTCCGAGGCGACCCGCCGAGAGTTGGCAGTGCTCGGTGTGCCACCGGAGCAGGTCTCCGTGGTGCACAACGGCACCCCGACGCTGCCCCACACCGACGCCGAACGGGCGGCGTTCCCGCTGCTCGTGACGCTGAACCGACTGGTGCCACACAAGCGGGTGGAGGTGGCGCTGCGAGCCGTCGCGGCCCTCGCCGACGAACTGCCCCAACTACGTCTGGTCGTCGCCGGCCAGGGCTGGTGGGAGTCGCACCTGCGTGAACTCGCCGCGGAACTCGACATCACCGAGCGGGTGGACTTCCGAGGCTTCGTGACCGAGGAGGAGAAGGCCGCCCTGCTCGCCTCGGCCTGGGTGGCCCTGACCCCGTCACTCAAGGAGGGCTGGGGGCTCACCATCGTGGAGGCGGGTTCGGCGGGCACCCCCACTGTCGCGTTCCGGGGAGCGGGCGGGGTCGCCGAAGCGGTCGTCGACGGGCGTACCGGCCTGCTGGCCGACGACATCGACGACTACCTGATGAAGGTGCGCACGCTTCTGCACCGGGATGAGCTGCGGCGGGAGATGGGCGCACAGGCCCGGGAGCATGCGGCGAGCTTCACCTGGCAGGCTGCGGGTGGACGCTTCGAGGCGATCCTCAAGGGTGTGGAGTCGCCCCGCCCAGTCCAGCAGCGGGGCGAGCCGTCCTACCTGTCGCCGTAAACCGCGGGGGCGTACGGGTCCTTCTTTCCGGCCCGCTTGGCCGCCTCCGAGACGAGCTTGGCCTCGGTTGCGGCCTCCTCGTCGGTGGCGGTCGCGGCGGCCGAGATCCCGCCGAGAGCCAGGATCCCCAGCAACGCCGCCACCAGGCCAGACACGACCAGGGTCAGAGCTCTACGCATGCCAATCCTCCAATGGCGAGACGTGCGAGCGGACGTTACCACGCGGTAGCTCGCCGGTGTAGTGCCGAAACGGCGGCAGCGATGACCACCAGAAGGGCAGCTCCGAGTGCCGCCACCACCGCCAGTCGGGCCGGCCCTGACCCGCCCGATTCCGGCACGGTCGCCGGGTTGCGGTACAGCGTCAGGAACGGCCCGTCGTGGACCGTCACCAGGCCGCCGAGCACCTCAGAGTCCACCTCGCCGGAGATCTCGTGCTGCACCAGGACCCAGCGCACCCCGGTGGTCCAGACGGGCCGCCCCTCGGCCAGCGCCCGGCGCATCTCGCGGACGCGCGGGTTCTCGCCGGCCACGGCGACGTCGCCGACCCGGAGCGTGTCGTCGGTCAGGACCGTTCCCGGCAGGTAGCGGGGCGCCGGGTCCAGGACGACCCGACCGGGGTTCCACGGGTACGCGCGGTAGGCGCTCAACGGCAAGGCGAGGATCTCCCCCGGCTCCTCGTCGATGTGCTCCGCCACCCGCTGCCACTCGGCCGGATAGCTCACCGGACGAAGCCGACCGGCACCGCCGAACGCGAGGTCGGGCAGGACGGCCACCGGCAGGAACAGCAGCCCGATCAGGACCACCCCGGCCACCTCCCGGTCGACCCGGGCCACCAGCCGCTCGGCCCCCAACGCGGCGCACACCACCAGCAGCAGCGCGTACGGAGCCAGGAACTTCTGGCCATCTCGCAGCAGCCCCGCGCCCGGCAGGTGCACCACCGCCCAGCGCAGCGCGGCATCCCCGCCGGGGAGCACGCCGACGGCGGCGAGAAGACAACCGATCCCGACGAGCACCGCCAGGCGCGCCGCGCCACCCGGAGGCAGCCGCCGCCGCAGCAGGCCCGCACCGACACCGGCCAGGACCAACAACACCACTGTCGCCACCGGCACCAGCGGCGCGGCGCGACTGGCGGGGGTGGCCTGTGCGCTCCAGATGCCGCCGGTGCCGGCCAGCGCCACCAGCGGACCGGCCCAGTTCTCCGAACGCGCCGCGAACGCCGCCACCCCCGCCGGGTCCGAGGAACCCCCGGCACCGGTGACCAGGGCCGCGACCACCCAGGGGGCGTTGAGCACTCCGACAGCTGCCAACGCCTGCCGCGACCGGTGCGGATGCATCCGCTGCGACACAAGCAGCGACCGGGGCGCGCGCATCCGGTCCGACGTCAGCACCAGCACCGTGCCCAGCGCGATCAACCCGCCGGTCGGCGTGATCGCGGCGGGAGCGGCGGCGAGCACCACCCGGGCGAGCGCACCGGCGCGCCCCGCCCGCAGGTCCAGCGCCGCCCGCACCAGCCAGGGCAGCGCAGCGTACGCGAGGAGCAGCCCCCACTGCCCGATCAGCAACCGCTCGGCGAGGTACGGCGTCCACGCGTACGCCACCGCGGCGAACAGTCGGACCGCGCGCCGGTCGGTCGGCACCAACCGGCCGGCGCCGACCGCGGCGAGGAAGACCGCCCCGGCGAGCGCCAGTCGCTGCACCAACCAGCCCGGCACGAGTTGGGTGACCAGCGAGACCAGCGCGTCCATCGGCACCGCCCGGGGCAGGCTCTGCGCCGGGGCGACGAGATCCCAGGTCAACGGCTGCCGGGGTACGAACACCATGTCGTACAGCAAGGCGTAGCCGGGCGCCGCCAGCGGGGCCAGCACCAGCACCGTGACCGCCGCGGCGACGGCGTACAGCGGCAGGGTGTCCCGCGCCCGCCGAACCGGTGCGGCCTCGACGCCGTCGGTCGGCTCAACCATTCACGACGCCGGCACCGCCCGGCCGACGGTGATCAGTTCGGTGCACACCCCGACCCCTGGCGTCCGTACGGTGACCTCGACGGCGTCCCCCGCGCCCTCCAGCAGGAAGAACAGGTCGTTCAGCCCGCGTCGCAAAGTGATCTCGCGCGTGGCGTCCCCGAGCCGGAACAGGGCCGTCGAGTCACCCGAGCTGAGGTAGCCGAAGTGCACGACGTACGGCCACTCCACCAGGTACCCGTCCAACGGGATCCGGGTGGGTCGGCCACCCTCCGCCAGGTGCCCGCAGCCGTTCACCGGGCCGGGCACGATCTTCCGGCCCTGGACCACGACCGGGCGGATCCGGCCGAGATCGTCGAACGTCGACGGCCGCGCGGCCTCCGTCACGAAGGTGGGCCGGCGCTCGGCCGGGCGGAAGAAGTGCGACTGGAGATTGTCCGGCCAGAAGTAACCGGCGACGACCCGGTCCGGGACGGCGGTGTCGAAGAAGACGGTGCCCGGCGGCGCGGCCGCGAGCTCGGCCTGCGTCGTCGCGAGATAGTCCCGCCCGTACTTCGTACTCCAGTTGTCCCCGAAACGGGCCGTGCTCCACAGGGTGCCCACGCCGATGGTCGCCAGGACGACGATCATCGAGACCAGGCCGACCGCGAAGGCGCCCGGCTCCCGCAGGACCGTCGGCACCGGCCACGTCGACACCTCGTCCTCGTCGGTGTCCCTGATCCCCAGCAGAGCCGCACCGACACATATCGCGGCGACCAGCACCACGTCGGCGACGTACCGGGGGACGACACCGATCAGTGGGCCGAGCGGGCCGCCGAGCCGGGTGACCGCGAAGAGCGTGGCGACCAGCCCGAGGTAGGAGGTGAGCAGCAGCCAGGCCCGTCCAGCCGACGGCCGCCGCCGGACGGTGACCACGACGAGCGTCGCCAGCACCGCCCAGGACAACCACTTGGCGATGTCGTACGGGTTGACGAGTGGTGGACCGTCGCCGGCATAGTTCCAGCGCCAGGGGCCTCCGAGTAGACCCGGCACCATGGTCTTGCCGACCAGGTCGCTGAGGAAGTTGAGGACCGGACCGACCGAGGTCGGGTCCCGCAGTTCACCGGAGGGACGGGTCAGGTAGAGCGCCAGGTACGCCCCCGACAGCACGCTGAGCGTCAGCCAGGCCGGCCAGTGCCGGCGGATCGCCGTCCCGAGGCTGCGCCACATGCCACCGGACGTGAAGAGGAAGACGGTCAGCAGGAACAGCAGCGGCACGATCAGCAGGGACTTGGTGTCGAAGAGTAGGCCGAACACCAACCAGAGCGCGACCGCCACGAGGTGCCGCAGGCGACCGGTCCGCACGTACCGGACCTGGGCAGCCACCGCCATGACCAGGGCCAACTGCATCGGCAGCACGAGCAGCCCGACCAGCCACAGCGAGGAGACCTCAAGCGTCAGCGGGCTGAACACGAACAGGCACAGTGGGATGAGCAGGCCCCAGCCGGGCCGGAGGAGATCGCGCAGCAACCGGTAGACAGCGATCCCGGTCGCCGCCTGGCCGACAGCCAGCAGCAACACCCACGGCCAGGTGGCGAAGCCCGCCGCCCGCACCATCGCCCACGCCACCAACAGGCCGCCGGGCATGAGGTGGTTGTTGAACGTACGCAGCAGATAGTCCGCGTCCAGCCCGGTATCGAGAACCTGGGCGGCGATGACGAACTCGTCCTGCGAGAACCAGCCACGGGCAGCGAGGCCGGCGCGCCACACGACGGACACGGCGATGAGGGCGATCGCCACGGCGCGAACCGGGTCGGCGCGGAGCCATCGGCCGATCGGCCCCGGCCCGCCACCATCGGACGCGACGCGTTCCGGATGCGTCTCGGCCTCAGCTTCTGGCATTGACATGGTCGGCAGCCTGCCACACGCTTACACGCCGTGGGGACGGCCGTTCTCCCGATAACGCCACCGCAGCGCCCCTGGTCGCCCGTCCGTGCCCGGTCCGGATAACGTCGCGCGACAGTCGTCGGCTGCAGGTGCGCGTCCGGCCGGTGAAGACAGGAGCCGAAATGCGTGCAGAGGTGGCCAGTGGCGCCGCTCCGGGGTCCAGCCGGAGCCGGCACACGGCCCGGCGGTTTCGGCACCTGGTCATCTGCATCGCTCTCACCGCCCTCGCCTTTCAGCAGGTCCCGGGCCAGGTCGTGCCCGACACCAAGGTCGACCTGAACGTCAACCCGGCCGGGTGGCTGCTCCGCTCGCTGCACCTGTGGGACCCCACCGGCACGTTCGGCCAGCTACAGAACCAGGCGTACGGCTATCTCTGGCCGATGGGCCCGTTCTTCCTGCTCGGATCGGAGGCCGGCCTCGCGCCGTGGGTGGTGCAGCGGCTGTGGTGGGCACTGCTCTTCTGTGTCGCCTACCTGGGCGCCGTACGCCTCGCGGGCCGGCTCGGCATCGGGACGCCCGCCGGGCGCATGATCGCCGGCGTCGCCTTCGCGCTGTCACCCCGCATCCTCACCCAGCTCGGCTGGTCCTCGGTGGAGGCCTGGCCCAGCGCCGTCGCCCCCTGGGTGCTCATTCCGCTTGTCGGCCTCGCCGCCGGCACGCGACTGCGGCGCGCCGTCGCCGCGTCGGCCATCGCCGTCGCCTGCGCCGGTGGGGTCAACGCCACTGCGGTTTTCGCTGTGGTGCCACTCGCCCTGCTCTGGCTCGCCACCCTCCAACCCGTACGCCGCCGCGTCATCGCCATCGCCGCCTGGTGTGGCGTGGTGGCCCTGGCCACCGCGTGGTGGTTGGTTCCGCTGCTGGTCCTCGGGCGGTACAGCCCGCCCTTCCTGGACTACATCGAGACCGCCCGAAACACCACGAGCGTCACCGACGCGGCGACCACGCTCCGCGGCGCCTCCTACTGGGTCGCCTACCTGGCCTCCCCGTTCGGGGCGACCATTCCGTCCGGGGCGCGACTCGCCAACGATGCGGTACTGGTCGCCGCCACCCTGGCGGTCGCCGCCCTCGGTGTCCTCGGGCTGTCCCGACGCGGGATGCCGCACCGCCGGTTCCTCATCACCGGTCTGGTGCTCGGCGTCGCGCTCGTCGGTCTCGGGCACGTCGGTGACCTGCCGAACATCCTCGCCGGGCCACAGCGGGAGTTCCTCGACGGCGTCGGCGCACCCCTGCGCAACGTGCACAAGTTCGACGTCCTGCTCCGGCTACCCCTGTGCCTGGGCATGGCGCACCTGATCGGCCTGGCCGTTCGGGCTGCGCGCACCGCGCCCGCGCGGCACCGTCCTCGAACCGTCGCACGCGCCTGGCTGACCGCCGGTGCCGCCATCGTCGCCGTCACGGCGGTCGCCACGCCCGCGCTCGCGGGCGGACTCGCCACCCCCGGCAGCGTCAAGGAGGTACCCGGCTACTGGCACGAAGCCGCCGACTGGCTCGACGCGAACACGGGACGTGGGCGGGTGCTCGTCGTACCCGGGGCGCGCTTCCCCTCGTACGACTGGGGCAGCACCACCGACGAGATCACCCAGCCGCTGCTGAACAGCCGGTGGGCGGTACGCAACGCCATCCCCTTCACCCCACCGACCACGATCCGGCTGCTGGACGTGATCGAGTCGACGCTCGCCACCGGCGCCGGGTCGACCGGCCTGGCGGACCTGCTGGCCCGATCGGGGATCAGCCACGTCCTGTTCCGGGCCGACCTCGACCACGGCCGCTCCGACACGGCCCGCCCGGCGGTGGTCCGTCAGGCGCTGGAGCGCTCACCCGGGTTGACCCGCGTCACGTCCTTCGGCCCCCTGCGCGGCGGGCCCTCGTCCCCCGACGAGTTCCGCGACCATGGGCTCGACGTGCCCGTCCGGGCGCTGGAGGTCTACCGGGTCGACCGGCCCGTCGAGCCGGTGGTCGCCTACGACCGAGCTGACGTGACCACAGTGGTGGGCGGCCCCGAATCCCTCCTCGACCTCGCCGCGGCAGGGCAACTCGGCTCGGCGCCCACCGTCCTGGCCGGCGACGCGCCGACCGCCGACGTGGCCGGGCCGGTGGCGATGACCGATGGGCTCCGCAGGCGTGACGTGTCGTTCGGCGGACTGCGCGACAACACCTCCCAGACGCTTACCGCCGACGACACCTTCGAGGTCACCGCACCCGCACACGACTACCTGCCCGAGTGGGGGGCACAGCAGTCCACCGTCGCCCGTTTCGGGGGCATCGACGCGATCCGGACCTCCACCGCCCGCTCGCAGGTGGACTCCCCCGGCGGCGCCCGCCCCGAGCACCAGCCGTACGCGGCGATGGACGGCAATTCGGCGACCTCCTGGCAGTCCGCGCCGTACTCGTCCAGCGACCGGCAGTGGATCGAGGTGGGCCTCGCCAACCCGACGACTGTCACCCGCATCGAGGTGTGGTTCGACCTGAAGGCCGACGCCCTACCCACGACGGTGACCGTCAGCGCCGGGTACGAGAGCAGCACCATCGAACAGTTCGCCGACCACATGGTGTTCGAGCTGCCCGGCGTCCACGCCACCCGCGAGGTCCGGGTCTCGGTCGACGGCGCGTACGACCTGCGCCCGTTCGGGAACGGATCGGTCGGCATCGCCGAGATCAAGATTCCGGGCATCCAGACCAGCCGCACCCTGGTCCTTCCCGCTGCACCGGTCACCGAGCGTCCGGCGACCGTCGTCGTGTCCGCGGCGCCCACCACGCCGGCCTGCTTCTCCGTCGACGGCCAGCCTCGCTGCTCCACCGACGCCATCCGTGGTTCCGAGGACGCGTCCACCATCGACCGGACCCTGACCCTGCCGGCACCCGGCACGTACGACGCCAAGCTGTGGGCGCGGCCGACGGCCGGCCCCGACCTGGACAACACCCTCGACAAGCTGGTGACCGACGCGCAGCCGCTGCGCCTCGCGGCGCAGATCAGCGCCTCCTCGACGGCCGTGCCCGACCCGACCGGCCGGGCCGGCGCGGCGCTCGACGGGAACCCCGCCACCAGTTGGTCACCGGCGATCGACGACGAGGCGCCGATCCTGCGGCTCAAGTGGCTCAAGCCGCAGACCATCACCGGGCTCCGCTTCTCGGTCGACGAGAAGACGGCCGCCACCCGTCTGGGCAGTGTGCGGGTGGTCGGCGACGACGGCTTCCGCAGCAGCCTGCTCGGCGACGACGGGCTGCTCCGCCTGGACCCGCCGATGCGCACCGACGAGATCACCATCCAGTTCCTCGACAAGCCGTCCGCCACCAGCACCGACCCGTACAAGCTGCGGTTGCCGGAGCAGTTGCCCATCGCGGTCGGCGAGGTGACAGTGCTACCCGGAGCGCCCACCGTCGGACCGCGCCTCGACACGCCCCTGTCGCTGGCCTGCGGATCGGGTCCCACGCTGCAGGTCGGCGCGGCGCGGGTGACCACCTCGCTGCGCGGCACGCTCCGCGACCTGCTGGAAATGCGCGAGATGCCGGTGACGCCGTGCGGCCGGGCCACGCCCCGGCAGCTCGACCTGGGCCGCGGGGAGCACCGCATCGTCGCCACCCCGAGCCAGCTGGCCTCGCCCACCAGGGTCGCCCTGGTGCCACGGACGACGCCCACGACGGCTTCGGCGACCGCCAGCGCCACCGAGATCGAATCCTGGGCAGCGACCGAGCGACGGGTACGGGTGGCCAGTCACCCCGTCGACCGGGTGCTCGCCGTGCGGGAGAACACCAACACCGGCTGGCAGGCGACACTCGGCGGGCGGACGCTGAGACCACTTGTGGTGGATGGGTGGCAGCAGGGCTGGATCCTTCCCGCCGGCGCCTCCGGAGAGGTGCTGTTGCGTTTCGCCCCGGACACCCCGTACCGGGCGGGGCTCCTCCTCGGCGGCGTCCTGCTCGCGGTGGTGGTCCTGCTCGCGGTGCTGCCCGCTCGACAGCCCACCGGGCGAACCCCGGCGACCGCCGTACCGCGCGGCCGACGCCGGGTCACCCGTTCGCTGCCGCTGCTGGCCGTCGGGGCCGCCGCGCTGGTGCTGTCGAGCGGCCTCATCGGCAGCCTGCTGGTCGCGGCGGGATTCATGCTGGCGGTGCCCGGCCCACGCCGCCTGCCCTGGCCGGCCGACCCACGTCGGGCGAGGACGATCAGCCGGACCGTCGAGACGTGGCTCCCGGGCGCGCTCGTCCTGCTCGCCGGGTGGCTCTACCTCGACTCGACTCGACGCAACACCGACGCGCTGGTGCAACTCACGATCGTCCTCGCCCTGGGTGCCCTCTGGCTCTCCACCGCCGCCCGACGACGGCCCGTACGCCGGCCTACACCAACCGCCGGGACCTCGGTCGATGCGACGGCTGCGCTGGTCGCGGAGGGATCGACGCCGTACCCGGTCAAGCCGGACGCCAGCGAGCCGGCCGAGCACGACGCGGACGAGCCGGCGAGGCCGGGCCAGTCGGCCGGGCCAGCCGACGGGCAGCTTCCGACCTTCTCCGAGATCACGTGAGCCCCCGACGACCTGTCCGTCGGGAGACGACTGCCCAGACGGAGCTGACACGCGGACGGAGTACTGGCCTCGGCGCTGCTGGCGTCAGCGTCACCCTGGCAGGGGTTCTCGTCAACGGCCTGGCCTACCTGGTGCCGGTGCTGGCCGCCCGACGGCTCGACCCGGCCGACCTCGGTGCGCTCGCCGCCGCCCTCGGTCTGGTGGCCATCATCGGTGTGCCCGGGCTCGGTCTGCAACTGGCCGTGGCCGTGCACCACGCCCGGCACGGATCCTCCGACACCCGGCGGCTCACCGCGGTCACCGCCGCCGTGTGCGCGGGAACCCTCGTCGCGGCGACACCACTGCTGGTCGCCGCCCTGGATCTCCCGGTCGAGATGCCAGCGCTGCTGGCGGTCACCACCGCGGCGATCGTGCTCTCCTCACGGTCCCTCGGGGAGTTGCAGGGTGGCCAGCGTTTCGTGCGACTCGCCGTCGGGATGGCAGTGCTCGCCGCCGGCCGCTACGGCGGCGTGATCGCCGGGTTGCTGCTCGGCGCGGGACCGACCGGCGCGCTGGCGATCGGCGCGTTGACCGCCGCGCTCGCCCCGGCGGTGCTGGCCCGACTCGCCCGCGAGCCTGGACGACCGTCCACCGCACCACGACTGAGCGCCGCTCGGGTCGTTGCCGGCTGCGGTGCGACACTGGCGATGCTCGTCGTCTCCTACGCCGACCTGCTGCTGGCCCGGCAACTGCTGTCCCCGTCGGATGCCGGGGCGTACTCGGTCGGGACCGTCCTGAGCAAGGGCGCACTCTGGGCGCCGCAGGTCGCCGCCGTCCTCGCCCTACCGCGGCTGGCCCGCGGCGACCGGCGCAGCCGAACGGTTGCGCTCGCGGTGACGGGCGGTTGTGGCACGGTGCTGGTCCTCGCCTCGACACTCGCCGGAGGGCTCGCCTTCCGGCTCGCCGGTGGGCCCGACTACGACCACCTCGGCCGGTACGCGCCAGTTTTCGCGGCGGTCGGTGCGCTCTACGCGGTGACGTTCGTGCTGCTCAACGACCGTCTCGCGACCGGCGCACGATGGGCGGCGGCACCGCTGTGGGTGGGCGTGGCCGGCTTGGTGGCCGGCACCGCGATCCTCCGACCCCACACCGTCAGTGGTCTTCTCCTCGCGGCCCTGGGCACGGCGATGCTCACCACCGCGATGATGGCGGTGGCGGCCCGTCACCCCGCTCCCGCACCGGTGGTGGACCCGACTAACTCTCCGCGAGCCAGTCCGTCAGGAGGCGATGGTCGATCGCGTCCACCCGACCCAGCGAACGACCCGAGGCCGCCCGGTCCCGCAGCTCCGCCCGGGTGAACCAGCGCGCCTCGAGCAGTTCCTCGCCGTCGACGCGTACCTCGTCTGAGGTGGCGGTGGCCCGGAAGCCCACCATCAGGCCGGCGGGGAAGGGCCACGCCTGCGACCCCTGGTAGGTAACGTCGGTGACGGTCACGCCTGCCTCCTCGGCCATCTCCCGACGGACCGCGTCCTCCAGGCTCTCGCCGATCTCGACGAAGCCGGCCAGCGTCGAGTACGCGTCCTCGGGCGCACCCGCGTGCCGGGCCAGCAGACAGCGCCCCGACCGACCGGGTGCCTCGACCAACACGATGATCGCCGGTTCGATCCGGGGGAACAGCAGGCGTCCGCACTCCGCGCCGGTGCAGGTCCGCGCGTGGCCGCCGCCGTCGGCGACGGCCGGGGCGCCGCACGTCCCGCAGAATCGCTGCTGCCGGTGCCAGTGCAGCAAACCCCTGGCGTACGCCTGAGTGGCCGCGTCGCCGGGCTCGAGTCGCCCGACCAGTGCCCGCACGTCGACGGACCGCACCGCGCCGGCCATCTCGACGGCGGCCTGCTCGGGGAGTGCGGAGAGGTCCGCGGCGAACACGGCTACCTCCGCGTCGAGCCCCAGGAAGACGGTCTCGCTGGCGGCGGATCGGACCAGCGCCGCGCGTTCCGTGCTGAGCCGAACCGGTCCGTGGCCGTCGACGAGACAGCGGTCCCGCCACATCGGCAGTAGCACTGTGGTCGAATCGGTGAGCAGCGCGCTCAACCGCGTCGAATCGGTGCGCAACGGGCCCGCCCGGTCCAGCCAACCGCCCCCGTACGCCAACACTCGCTCCGCAGTGCTCATCACCCGGTCACCGTGCCACGTCGATGGTCTGCCGTCGCCACCGCCCCCGGACCGGCACGACACGCCGAACGACACGCGGTAGCCGCGCCTGGTGGGCGCAGCCACGACGACGGCCGGGCATTGGTTACCGTAGGTGCCTCCGGGAGGGAGGACCTCCCGCGGCACCCTGGCGATCGAGGTTGCAGTGACGCTGTACGGCGAAAACAGTCCACCCGCCGACGACCGGCCCACCGTGCAGGTCACCGCGGTCACCTGGCCGGACGATGGGCCTGCGCCGGTCACGACAGCCGCTCCTGGCGAGCCGGATGGCGGCCGGCGCCGCCCGCGTCGGGTGCGGGTGCTGCTCGCCGCCGGCATCACCGGTGGCGTCCTGGCCGTCGTGGCGGGTGCCGGTGCGTGGGCGTACGCCGGTGACGTTCCCCGTGGCACCAGCGTGCTCGGCACCGAGCTGGGTGGCCGGAGCCGTGCGGACGCCGACCGGGAGTTGCGGGCGGAGCTGGATCGGCGGGCCGCGACACTCGCCACACCGTTGAAGGTGACCGTCGACGGGCGCACCGCCGAGATCAACCCTGCCGACGTGGGGCTGGCCGTCGACGTGCCGGCGACCGTCGCCGCAGCCGCTGAGGCCGAGGCGCACCCGGTCAGCCGGTTGGTCGGCTCCCGTACGGTCCAGCCGGTGGTGACCGTCGACGTGGGCCGGTTGGACGACGCGCTCCGTAAGGTGCTCGGCAACCAGGCCCAGGGCATGACGATGCCGGCGATCACCTATCAGGGCACCACGCCGAAGGTCGTACAGCCCAAGCCTGGGCTGGCCTTGAACCCGCAGCGCTCCGCCGAGGTGGTCCGGGCCGGCTGGTTGGCAGCCACCCCGGTCACCGTGCCTCTGGTGGAGAGCCACCCGGCGACCACACCGGAAGAGTTGGACCGGCTGGTCAGCGAGCTGGCGAAGCCGGCGGTCGCCGCGCCGGTCACAGTGCGTACCAACAAGGGCCAGGTGACGATCCCGCCCGCCGCGATCGCGAAGAGCCTGCGGTTCGCCGCCGACAAGACCGGCAAGCTGACCCCGTCGGTGGACGTCAAGCGGCTCAGGGCGGCTCTCGGCGACAAGCTGACCGCCATCGAGGTGCCGCCGAAGGACGCCACGATGACAATTTCCGGCGGCCGGCCCACCGCCAAGGAAGGGCGGTCCGGGCAGCAACTGGACTCGGGCGCCCTCAGTCGGGACCTGCTGGCCGTGCTACCGAAGGCGGACGGCCGCGAGGTGACCGGCGAGTTGAAGCCGACGCCGCCGCAGCTGACCGGGGAGAAGCTCGCCGGCCTGGGCATCAAGGAGCGGGTGTCCACCTTCACCACCCGGTTCACCGGCGGCATGGCCTCGTCGCGCAGCCAGAACATCGCGACCATCGCGAGGAAGGTCGACGGCACTGTCGTGCTGCCCGGGAAGACGTTCTCGCTGAACGGTCACACCGGCGAACGCGGCTACGCCCAGGGTTACCGGGACGCGCCGGTGATCCTCGACGGCAAGCTGGTGCCGGGCGTCGGCGGCGGCACCTCGCAGTTCACCACAACGCTGTTCAACGCGACCTACTACGCCGGCCTGGAGGACGTCGAGCACAAGCCGCACTCGTACTGGTTCGACAGGTACCCGGCGGTCATCGAGTCGACAATCTTCTGGCCGAACCTGGACTTCAAATTCCGCAACAACACCGAGTACGGGGTGCTCATCGACACGTCGTACACGTCCAGCTCGATCACCGTGTCGATCTGGAGCATAAAGATCTACGACAGCGTGAAGACGGAGTACGGGCCGCGCCGCAACATCACGACGCCGAAGCAGATCCACCTGGCGCCCGGCCCCTCCTGCATCGAGACCAATGGCATCAACGGCTTCACCCAGGACGCCTTCCGGGTCATCAAGAAGGCCGGCGCTGTGGTCAAGCGGGAGAAGTTCACCTGGCGCTACGACGCGGAGCCCCGCTACGTCTGCGGTCCGAAGCCCTCCTGAGCCTGCTCCGAGGTCAACTCATCGGCGTCGCGGCCGTGTTCATTCCGCTTGCCGCCCTGCGGTGGCATCGGCACCGTGCGAGCCTCCTGCACCCGGATCTCGGCGCGGAACCGGTGCGCCGCGGGGTGCCACATCTCCTCGAACGGGCCCATGACCTCGCCACCGATGCCACGACGACGGACCCGGGACGCGAGCCACCAGAGGATGCCCAGGACCGCCGCCAGGCAGCCCGCGAACACCACAAATATCAGGACCTCGTCCACGGGCCGAGCCTAGCCCTGGGCGCCAGACCCGGTCCTGAACCGCCGCGATCTTGCACTTTCGGTCGTCGCAACGCGAACTCTGAGCTGGTTTGTCGCCGCAGAAAGTGCAAGATCGCGGAGTGAGAGGGGCGCGGGTGCGGGCCCAGACCGCTGACCTGCTGCCCGGCGCCTGGCCTGGCCTGGCCACAAGGTCGCGCTCGATCCTGGTTGTAGTGGTGTCCGCACGTCCTGAGGCCACTACAACCAGGATCGAGCGTGACCTTTGCTGGCTTCGGCGCGTCGAATCCCCGTGCACGGCCTCACCGGTCATCGGGCAGCCCCGAGGCATCAGGACCCAGGCCGATCGACAATCCGGGGGGACGCAGAAAAGGCCACCCCGAAAGGGGGTGGCCTTTTCTGAAAGATTGTCCGGCGGCGTCCTACTCTCCCACACCCTCACGAGTGCAGTACCATCGGCGCTGGAGGGCTTAGCTTCCGGGTTCGGAA
>NZ_JAGPXW010000041.1:0-59446 GCF_018070365.1 Micromonospora sp. D93
CCCGCCCACCCTGATCGACCGGTCGGTGGTGGCCCGCCCCGTCCCGGCAACCGCCGCACCGGCCCGACGCCGGTCGCGTCGGCCCCTCGCCGTGCTCGTCGCGGCCGTGCTCGCCGTGCTGATCGGCGTCGGCGTCCTGTTCGTGGAGAATCCGCTCGGCAACCCGGGCGCACCCGACCCGGCCGAGATCGCCGACGCGCCATCGACGTCCGCCCCGGCCCCCGCACCCACGACGCACTCGCCGACGCCGGCCGCACCGTCCCCAACACGTCCCACCGCCAGCACCGCGCCCCCGACCGTCGGGCAGCAGCTACCGGTCAGCTTCCGGGTGGTGAGCAGCGAGTTCGCGGCCGTCCTCGCCACCGCGGTCGCCCGCGGCGACGTCGAGCGAGAGACCGCCGAAGATCTGCGTGACGACCTCGCCGACCTCAACCGCCGCAGCAGGGACCGCGCCAAGCGCGTCGGCGACCTACGGGACCACATCGCCGAGCTGGTGCGGCGGGACCGCCTACCAGCGCAGACGGGCGCGAAACTGGACGCTCTGCTCACCCAGGCCGGCAGCTCTTCTACCAGCCGTACGGACGACTGATACCTCCGTCGATACCGCTGGCATGATGTCCCGATGCGGACACGTCTGATCTTCGTGCGACACGGCGAGTCGGTCCACCAGTTGGAGGGAATCGTCGGTGGGCCACGTGGCTGTCGGGGCCTCACCGCCCTCGGCCACGAGCAGGCACACGACCTGGCAAACCGGCTCACCAGTGATGTCGCCGCCGACGGGCCGGTGGCGGTCTACTCGTCCGTGCTGCGCAGGGCCGTCGAGACCGCCCAACCGATCGGGGCGGCGTTCGGCGTCCGGCCGGTGGCCGACTGTGGTCTCTGCACCTGGCACACGCCCCCGTACGCCGACGGCCTGCCGACCGCCCGCTTCCGCACCGAACACGCGGTGCCGGGTGGCGGCGTGTTCCGACCGTTCGAGGAGGGCAACGAGAGCTGGGCCGAACTGGTGGTCCGCGTCAGCCGCGCGATCATGGAGATCGCCCACCGGCACCGGGGCTCCACAGTGGTCCTGGTCGGCCACAGCGAAACCGTCGAGGGCGCGTTCCACGCGCTCGCCGCGCAGCCGGTCTTCCGGGCGTTCGACCTGGACGTGCCGCCGGCTTCGATCACCGAGTGGACCACCGACCACGACCCCGGCGGTTGGCCTCCGGCCCGCTGGACGCTGCGTCGCTTCGCCGACACCGGGGGGTGGGCTAGAGCGTGATCCAGTACCGCCGGGCCAGGCCGAGCTCGGTGTCGCGGATGTCCTCAAGGACGCCGCCGAGGCGTTCGATCGTCTTCGCCGACGCGGTGTTGTCCGCCTCGCAGGCGAGCAGCACCCGATCCAACCCGAGCGCTCGGGCCTCGCCGAGCATCCGGTCCAGTGCCCAGGTCGCCAGCCCGCGGCGGCGGGCGGACGGGCGGATGCCGTATCCGATGTGGCCGCCAACCCGCAACAGGTAGTCGTCGAGTTCGTGTCGCAGCGCGATTCCGCCGAGTACCCGGTCGTCCTCGACGATCCATCGGTACGTGCACCGCACCCGAGTATGCCCCAGCGGCCCGTCTGCACCCGACCGGTCGGCCAGCCGGCTAACCCAGGCCGCGAACCCGTCCGGCGAGCGCACCTCATCGGTCGACTGCAGACCGAAACCGTCCTCGTGGCGCCCGGGACCCCACTCGTCGTGCGCCTCCAGCCAGGAGGAGTGCAGACGGACGGTGGGTGCGACCAGCTTGGGCATGCGGCGACGCTATTCGGCGGCCAGGATCTGCTCGCGCAGGATCTCCGCGTGCCCGCAGTGCTGGGCAAGCTCGCGCAGCACGTGCAGGTAGACCCAGCGCAGCGGCAGCGGGCCGCGCCGGTTGCCACGAAGCAGGTCGTCGAGGCCCAGGGTGGACGCGGCGCGGCGGGAGGCTTCGCAGGCTTCCCGGTGCGCGCGCTGGATGGTGGCGATCGTGTCGCCGTCGTCGAGGATGAACGACTCGTCCGGCGTCGCCGGGATGCCGATCTCGGCGCGGGACCGACACGTGACGGCCTCGTCGAACCAGACCTTCTCCACGAACGTGGCGTGCTTCACCAGACCCAGCAGCGTGGTCCGGGACGGCACCAACGACCGGCGTGCCTGCTCCTCGGTCAGCCCGTCCAGGTGCTCGTTGAGCGCTCTGCGGTGTTCGTCGATGAACGCCTCGAACTGCGCGTGGGCTGGCTGGCCGACGACGTCATCGGCGAAGGTCCCCGGAAAGGAGGTCATTCCCGAAGCATTTCAAGGTCATCGCCGGCGCGCAAACAGCACACTCAGCCAAAGGAGAGGAGAGCGCCGCGCTCGTCGAAGCGGGCGGTGCCCGCCCAGGCGATCTCCCAGCGGTTGCCCTCCGGGTCGGCGATGTAGCCGGAGCGCCCACCCCAGGACCGGTCGGTCGGCTCCGCCACCACCGTCGCGCCCGCCGCGACGGCCGCTTCGAATGCCGTGTCGACCTCGTCCCGGCTGTCGACGTTGCAGGCCAGGGTGACTCCGGACCAACCACCGGCCGGCGGGGGGACGCCCGGCGCCGCCTCCGCGGCCAACTCCGGCAGCGGGTAGAGCGCCAACAGCACACCACCGAGCAGGAAGGCCGACCAGCCGTCGTCACTTGCCGGCAGCTCGGGCCACCCCAACGACCGGTAGAACGACCGCAGCGCGGCGATATCGCGTGTTCCCAGGGTGATCACGGACAGCCGAGAGGGGACAATGCTCATCGGCTGACCGTAACCCGATCGCCGTCAGCCACTCGGCCAGGACGGACCACAGTGGCGTACGCGCCGACACACGGCTGGGTACCCATTCCGGGTAGCGGTTCGATCCGATTGAGCTGGGCGGGCACCCGCAGCGCCCCGGTCTCGCGGGGCAGCGGACCGTGCGCGAGCGTGTCCAGACACCCGACCGGCCCGCCGCCTCGGTGTAGCCACCGCCGGTCGACCCGGCGAAGCTGGCCACCGCCACCCAGACCCGGTGGGCGGTGGCGATCCGGTGCGCCCGCCGGTCCGTCACGGTGGTGTCGCGGGCCGATTCCAGGACGCCCGCCGCGTACACGTCGATCCCGAGCGCGGCGGTCTGCTCCGCGTGCGCGGCCACGCCGGTGTCCTTGCAGATCGCCAACCCCACCCGCCAACCGTCCACATCGAGCACGACCGGCGCGTCGCCGGGTCGGAACCGGCGGGCCTCCGCGTCCCCCAGCCACATCTTCCGGTACGCCACAGTCGCACCGCCGCCGGTCACCGCCAGCATCCCGATGTGGTCGCCCGCGACCGGCGCACCGACCAGGGCCAGCGCGTTCGCCTCGGCGCACGCCTCGACCAGCGGCGCCAACCGCGGGTCGTCGACAGACACGACCGGCGCGTCCAACTCGTACCCGGTCAGCGACAGCTCCGGAAAGACCACCACCCGGGCGCGCGCCGCGCGGACCGCGGCGGCGTGCGCCCGCGCGTTCTCCGCGACATCAAGGGGTACGCACGGTGGCTGCGCCACCGCGAGCCGCAACGGGGTGCGGTTTTCCGCACCCCCGCCGGTGTGGTCGGCCCGCGCGGTCGGGTGGTCGGCCTCATGGTCGACTCTCAGGATGACTTCGTAACGTGGGCGCATGATTCGAACGTCCCACGCCGTGTTCGCCACCGGAACCCCCTCCGCCGCAGCGGAACCACCGCAGGACGGGATGGTCGGCTACGTCACTGACCTGGTGGAACGACTCGGCGGACCGGGTGCCGGCCTGGCGGTGGCGTTGGAGAACCTCTTCCCGCCGATCCCCAGCGAGGTGATCCTGCCGCTGGCCGGGTTCGTCGCCGCGCAGGGACGGATGAGTCTGGTCGGTGCGATCTTCTGGACCACGCTGGGCTCGGTGCTGGGCGCGCTCGCGCTCTACCTGATCGGCGCGGCGCTGGGGCGCGACCGGATGCGCGCCATCGTGGCCCGACTCCCACTGGTGAAGCTCAGCGACGTGGACCGGACCGAGGCGTGGTTCCTGCGGCACGGTGTGAAGGCCGTCTTCTTCGGTCGGATGATCCCGATCTTCCGGAGCCTGATCTCGATTCCAGCCGGCGTGGAGCGGATGCCGGTGGCCACGTTCCTGCTCTACACCACGCTGGGCAGCCTGATCTGGAACACCACGTTCGTGCTCGCCGGCTATCTGCTCGGCGACAACTGGCACCTCGTCGAGGGCTACGTCGGCACACTCCAGAAGGTGGTGATCGTGGTCTGCGTGGCGGCGGTCGCCTGGTTCGTCGGGTCCCGGGTGCTGAAAGCCCGCCGCGCCGCGCGGAACCCCGAGCCGACCGAACCCGAGCAGAGCGTGCTGAACGGGATGCCCGACCCGGCTGGTCGCGGCACCCTCTACCGAAGCGGATCGTGGGCCTCGGACGAGCGCTAGCCAGCCCTCTTCTTCAACGTCACCCCACGCGCTACCCCGGGGTCGCCTGCGGGCGGGTCAGTTGACGCAGAGCAAGGGGGAACAGGCATGGTGTGCAAGGCGGGCGAGGTGATGGCGGAACGGCGAACCGGCAGGTGGTGGCTTCGGCTCCGGCTGCCGCTCGGCGTCGCCGTCGGCATCGCGACGGCCGCCGTCGAACTCGCCTTCCTCGCCGTCGCGGCCGCCGCATCCAGCGTCCGCGCGGTTGCGCCTGCCGCCGGCCGTCGCGTCGCTGACCGGACCGACAGGTACGGGGCAGGGCTGGTGCGGATGGAACATCGCCGCCTCGCCGGGCTGCTCGCCGCAGAGGATCTGCCCGCGCCGACCACCGTGGCGACCCGGCGGCAGCTCGGCTACCTGGCCGCCCGGCTGCTACCCGGCACGCTCGGCCTGCTGGCGTACGCCGTGCTCGGTGTCGGCGTGGTGCTGGCCGGGATCGTGCTGCGCGCGGCGGTGCGCGGAGAGCTGACAGTTCTCGACGCCCTGTCCCAGATCGCCGTCGGGGCGGTGCTGCTACTGCTCAACGTTCAGGCCGTTGCCAGCATCGCCGCGCTGGACATCCGGCTGGCGCGACGACTCCTCGGCCCGGGAAGTCGGGCGGAGCTGACGCGGCGCGTCCACGAGCTGACCGCCAGTCGAGCCGGGGTCATCGCCGCCGTCGACGCCGAACGGCAACGCATCGAACGCGATCTGCATGACGGCCTCCAACAGCGGCTGGTCGCCCTCGGCATGCTGCTCGGCAGGGCCCGGCGCGCCCGCGACACCGACCGCACACACGCACTGCTCGCGCAGGCACACGAGGATGTGCAGCGGGCCATCGAGGAGTTACGCGAGGTGGCGTGGCGGGTCTACCCGTCAGCGCTGGACGACAGCGATCTGGGCGAGGTCCTGGCCATCGTCGCCCGTGCATCCGAGGTGCCGGTGCGGATCCGCTGCGAGCTGCCCGTCCGCCCCGAGCGGCAGGTCGAGACGGTGCTGTACTTCGTGGCCTGCGAGGCGCTCACCAACGCCGCCAAACACGCCGCCGCTACCCTGGTCACTGTCGAAATCGGAGTACGGGATGGGTGGATCCGGATGCGCGTACACGACGACGGCGTCGGCGGGGCCGACCCGACCGGACGCGGGTTGTCCGGGCTTGCGCGACGGGTCGCCGCGCTGGACGGCCGGCTGCTGGTGAACAGCCCGGCCGGCGGTCCGACGACAGTGCTGGCGCAGCTTCCGTGCGACTAGTCCTCGCCGAAGACTCCACGCTGCTCCGGGAGGGCCTGACGCGGCTGCTCGACGACGAGGACCACCAGGTACTCGCGGCGGTCGGGACCGCCGACCAGCTTGTCGAGGCGGTCGGGCGATCCCGTCCCGACGTTGTCGTCACCGATGTCCGGATGCCACCCACACACACCGATGACGGCCTGCGGGCCGCCCTGGAGATCCGTCGTCGCTGGCCCGACACCGGCGTGCTCGTGCTCTCCCAGTACGTGGAGCGGCGTTACGCCGGGCGGCTGCTCGCGGACCGCCCCGAGGGGGTCGGCTACCTGCTCAAGGACCGGGTCGCCCAGGTCGACGACTTCCTCGACGCACTCGACCGGGTCGCCGCCGGAGGCACCGCCCTCGACCCGGAGGTGGTCCGTCAGGTGGTGGCCGGCTCGGACCGGCCCGACCCGTTCGGTCGGCTCACACCGCGGGAACGGGACGTGTTGCACGAGATGGCCCAGGGGCACACGAACCTCGCCATCGCCCAGCGGCTGCATGTTTCGCAGAGTGCGGTCGAGAAGCATGTCAACGCCATCTTCGACAAACTTGACCTCGCTCACACGACCGGCTACAGCCGGAGAATCCTGGCCATCCTGCGCTACCTGGACACCTGACACGCCTAGCGACCAGAGGCCGGTTCCGTGCGGCGGGTTCCGTGCGGCCGGTTCCGTGCGGTTGGTCCCGCGTGGTTGGTCGCGCGGGCGGGGCCGGGGCCGGCATGATCGACTCGGGTTTCAGGAAGTCGCGGTGTCCGGGCGTCCGGGACACCCCGACTTCCGTGAACCCGAGTGGATCATGGGGGTATGGGGCATTCGAGGCGCCGCAGGCCCGGCGCTGGTGGGTGGTTTGTCCGTTCGTGGGGGTTGTGGGTGGTGACCGGTCGCACCCGTGGGCCGGAATCATGGCCGGGCCGGGGTCGTTACATACCCTGACGATCGCAGCACCACCGACCCGCCGCCCGGCCCTGCGGGGCTGGTAGCGCAGGTGGGAATGCCAGCCTCCACCCGGTCGTTACAGTCCCCACGAACGACCACCGGGCACCGCCACGATGCGAGTGCCAACGGATGGGCCAACCCCGGAATGACCCCGGCCCCCGGTCGTTACACACGGACCCGGCGCCACGAGCCCCCCGCCCGTAGGCCGCCGACCCCGACGCCCGGTAGGCGTCACCCCCCAAAGACTTTTTGTGCAGCGCCGGACGAGGTGCTCACACCCTGCCGCCGCCCCCCTTTGGCGGTTGGGGTGTCCTACCCCCGAAGGAGCTACCCCTCATGAACACGATCTTCCGTAAGAGCATGCTGTCCGTTGCCGGTCTCGCGTTCGCCGGCGGTGTCTTCGCCGGCCCGATCGCCGCCCACGCCAACCCCGTGGACGCCAAGCCCGCCGCCGTGGCCGTCCAGGCGTCGAAGCCGCAGGGCGACCAGTCCCGGATCAGCCTGAACGACGAGCAGACCGCCAACGTCAAGGCGATCATCGCCGCGACGAAGAAGGCGGGTCTGCCCGAGCGGGCCGCGGTCATCTCCATCGCCACGAGCCTGCAGGAGTCGAAGTTGGAGAACCTGGGTCACCTCGGCGACATCAACGACCACGACTCGCTGGGCCTGTTCCAGCAGCGCCCGTCCAGCGGTTGGGGTACGCCGGAGCAGATCACCGACCCCGCCTACTCGACGACCGCGTTCCTGAAGGGCCTCAAGCAGGTCGACGGTTGGCAGGACATGCCGCTGACCGACGCCGCGCAGACCGTCCAGGTCTCCGCCTACCCGGACGCGTACGCCCAGTGGGAGCAGCAGGCCACCGACCTCGTCACCCAGCACTGGAACAGCTGACCCGCACCACCACGCACGCAGCACCACCGCACGGCAACACCACAGCAGGACACCTGCCGCTGGCCGGCACCCGCAACCCCGGGGTGCCGGCCAGCGGCATCTCCGTCTCCGCGCGGCGGGCACACAATCGCTGGTCGCTGGTCGCTGGTCGCTGGTCGCTGGTCGCGGATGCCGCGCCGCCGGAAGCGGATGCCGCGGTCCAGTCGATGGCTGCCAGCAGATCTTGGACACTTTCCGTTCCGCGCGAACGGAAAGTGTCCAAGATCTCCCGAGGGTGCGAGGGCGCGGCCGGCAGTGGGGAAGCGCGGCGAGGCTGGTCCGGGAACAACGTCGGGCCAGGGCTGGTTGTGGACAGTGTCGGTGTGACTCAGTGTCCCCGGGCCTCACCTAATATCGCCCTCGCGGAATACCGTTCGGCTGGAGCCGCGTCGTGCCACTCGCCGAGAGGCGACCTGCACACCGACACCAGCGTCGCCCCCGGCCCACAAGGCCGGGGGCGGCGCTGTCTGTGCTCATCCGTCGGTGGACAGCGGCACAATGTTCGGGTGACTGATGCGCAGCCCTGGTCCGAGCAGTCGGGCGTACTCGTACTGCCCAGTGGGGCGAGGGTGCGCGGACGCCGCGTCGCTGCCGCGACCTCGCCGGCCGACTTCGCCGTGCTGCTGGCACCTGGTCCGGAGCCGACGTGGCCGCACCGTCGGATCCGGTGGCCCGACTTCTGGGTGCCGCTCGACCGAGCCGAAGCCCTCGACGCCCTGCGGGAGGCGCTGCGGCGGGCGCACGACGGTGAACGCGTCGAGGTGGCTTGTCGCGGTGGGGTGGGGCGCACCGGAACGGCCTTGGCCGCGCTGGCGATCCTTGACGGTCTGCCGGTCGAGCGGGCGGTGCCGTGGGTTCGGGCCGGCTACCACCCGAAGGCGGTGGAAACCCCCTGGCAGCGGCGCTGGCTGCGTCGCGTCAGCTGACCGCCGCCGGAACCGCCGGACCGCCGCCGCTCGGGCCGGCCGGCCGTGGCATCGCGCCCCGTGCTCCGGCCGGGCCGGGGTGGCGGTGTCAGCCGTGGCCGACGACGCGGCCCCGGGGGTGGCGGTCAGCCGTGGCCGATCACCGCCGGGTCGTTGACGTAATCGCGGAGGTGCTTGGCGGTGAGGGTGTCGCCGGTGGCGACCAGCTCGGCCGGTGTGCCGGTGAAGACGATGTGGCCGCCGTCGTGGCCGGCGCCGGGGCCGAGGTCGATGAGCCAGTCGGCGTGTGCCATGACCGCCTGGTGGTGCTCGATGACGATCACCGTGTTTCCTGCGTCGACCATGCGGTCGAGCAGGGCCAGTAGTTGGTCCACGTCGGCCAGGTGCAGGCCCGTGGTCGGCTCGTCCAGCACGTACGTGGTGGTCTTCTCGGCCAGGTGAATGGCGAGCTTGAGTCGTTGCCGTTCCCCGCCGGACAGGGTGGTCAGTGGCTGGCCGAGGCTGAGGTAGCCCAGCCCGACGTCGACCAGCCGACCGAGGATGAGGTGCGGGAAGAACGCGTACGCCTCGGTGACGGACATGCTGAGGACCTGGTGGATGTTCTTGCCGCGCAGCGTGTACGTGAGCACCTCGTCGGTGAAGCGTCGTCCCTCGCACCGTTCGCAGACGCTGGCGACGCCGGCCATCATCGCCAGGTCGGTGTAGATGAGCCCGATTCCCTTGCAGGTCGGGCAGGCGCCCTCGGAGTTGGCGCTGAACAGCGCGGCCTTGACCCCGTTGGCCTTGGCGAAGGCGGTGCGGATCGGGTCGAGCAGTCCGCTGTAGGTGGCCGGGTTGCTGCGTCGTGAGCCGCGGATCGGGGACTGGTCGACGATGACGACCCCGGACCGGCCGCGCAGCGACCCGTGGATCAGTGAGCTCTTGCCGGAGCCGGCCACGCCGGTGACCACGGTGAGGACCCCGAGTGGGATGTCGACGTCCACGTCTTGCAGGTTGTGCAGGTCGGCTTGGCGGATGGCGAGTTGCCCGGTGGGTTGGCGTACGGCGTCGCGCACTGTCACCCGGTGGTCCAGGTGCCGACCGGTGAGCGTGTCGGAGCGACGCAGGCCGGGGACGTCGCCGGTGAAGCAGATCCGACCGCCGTCGCCGCCGGCGCCCGGCCCGAGGTCGATCACGTGGTCGGCGATGGCGATGGTCTCCGGTTTGTGTTCCACCACCAGCACGGTGTTGCCCTTGTCGCGTAGCCGCAGCAGCAGGTCGTTCATCCGGGCGATGTCGTGCGGGTGCAGGCCGACTGTGGGTTCGTCGAAGACGTACGTGACGTCGGAGAGGCTGGAGCCGAGGTGCCGGACCATCTTCACCCGTTGCGCCTCACCGCCGGAGAGGGTCGCCGACTCACGGTCCAGGCTGAGGTAGCCGAGACCGATCTCGACCAGGGAGTCGAGCAGGTCGCGGAGGTTGGCGACGAGTGGCGCGGCCCCCGGGTCGTCGACGGTGCGGACGAACGCGGCCAGGTCGCTGATCTGCATGGCCGAGCAGTCGGCGATGGTGTGCCCGGCGATCCGCGACGACCGGGCCGCCGCGTTGAGTCGGGTGCCGCCGCAGTCGCCGCAGTTGGTGAAGGTGACCGCACGGTCGACGAAGGCGCGGATGTGCGGTTGCATCGACTCGCGGTCCTTGCTCAGGAGGAGCCGCTTGACCTTGACCGCCAGACCCTCGTAGGTCCAGTTGTTGCTGCCGACCTTGATCTTGGTGGCCGGCTTGTGCAGGAAGTCGTCCCACTGTTGCGGGGTGAAGTCCTGGAGTTTGACGTCCGGGTCGAACAGGCCGGAGCCGACGATGGTCTGCCAGTACCAGGAGTCGACAGCGAAGTTGGGCGCGGTGATCGCGCCGTCGTTGAGGGAGCGCTCGACGTCGACCAACTCGTTGATGTGGAGGTCGGAGACTCGGCCGAGTCCTTCGCAGGTGGGGCACATGCCCTCGGGCAGGTTGAAGCTGAACGCTCCGGCGCCGCCGATGGACGGCTGGCCGAGGCGGCTGTAGAGGATCCGCAGCATGGCGTACGCGTCGGTGGCGGTGCCGACGGTGGAGCGGGAGTTGACGCCCATCCGTTCCTGGTCGACGACGATGGCGGCGCTGAGGTTGCGGAGCGAGTCGACGTCCGGCCGGTTGAGGTTCGGCATGAACGACTGGAGGAACGCGCTGTAGGTCTCGTTGATCATGCGCTGGGACTCGGCGGCGATGGTGCCGAAGACCAGTGACGACTTGCCCGACCCGGAGACACCTGTGAAGACGGTCAGCCGGCGTTTGGGGATGTCGACCGAGACGCTGGCGAGGTTGTTCTCCCGCGCTCCGCGTACCTCGATCATGTCGTGGCTGTCGGCGGCGGACCATGCTGGCTGCGACATGCGAACCCTTCACGGAGTTGTGGCGGGACTTTGGCCCCGCCGGGCACTGGCGGGTTCCATTGTCTCATTCATCCCCATGTAGATACTTCTGGCGAACTCCGAGCGCACACGAAAGCACTGCGCCCCGTAAAGTCTCAAATCACGTCGTAAGCGGTACGGTGGCTCGCGTGGACGTCGCCTCGAAGGATCGGCTGCGCGCCGTGGACCTGGCGGCCACCGTCGGGATCTCGGTGCAGCAGGTGCGCAACTACGTCGAGTTGGGGGTGCTGCCGCCGGTGCGCCGCACCGCGAGCGGCTACCGGATCTTCACCACCGAGCACGCACGGGCGCTGACCGTGGCGCGGCGGTTGGCCGAGGGGCACGGCTGGAGCCGTACCCGGGAGATCCTGGCGGCGGTGCACGGGGGTGACCTGCCGGCGGCCCTGGCGGCGCTCGACGGCGGCCACGCCGAGCTGGACCGGGAGCGCGCCGAGATCCGCCGAGTGCTCGGCGCGTTCGAGACCGTGCTGGCCGGTCCACCGGCGGCCCGACCCGCACCACGCCACGGCGCCCGCATCGGCGAGGTCGCCGCCCTGGTCGGGGTCCGGACCTCGCAGCTGCGTCTGTGGGAGGAGCGCGAGCTGCTGCGGCCGGGCCGCACCCCGGGCACCAACTACCGGGTGTACGACGAGGCGGAGCTGCGCGCGGCGCAGGTCATCGCGTTGCTGCGCCGAGGCGCGTACCCGTTCGAGATCATCGCGGCGGTGCTGGGCGAACTGCGGACCACCGGCAGCGCTCAGCGGGTCCGCGCCGAACTGGGCCGCCGCGAGCAGGAGCTGCACAGCCGTAGCCTGCGTCGACTGCGGGGCAGCGCCGCCCTGCACGACTACCTGCGCGGTCGCGGCGACGTGGGTTGACCGCCATCCCGTCCCGTCGGGCGATCGTCCTGACTAGGGTCGGGCACATGAGAGCTGCGCTGCTGGCGGCCACGACGTCCGCCGTCCTGCTCGCTCCCGTGCCGGTGGGTGCGGCGGGAGCGTCCGCCGCGCCGACGGTGCGCTGCCCCCGGGTCCCGGCGTCGGCGGCGTCCCGCCCGCCCCGGCCGTCGCCCCCGCCCGCCGTCCCCGCGCAACGGGTGGTCGGCGGCTCGGCGCTCGACACGGCCGGCCTGGTCGTGCCGGCGGGCGCCACCGCGCCGCCGCGGGTCACCGCCACGTCGTGGCTGGTCGCCGACCTGGACAGCGGCCAGGTGCTCGGCGGCTGCGGCCCCCACGAGTACGGCACGCCGGCGAGCGTGCAGAAGCTCCTGTTGGCGGCCACGATGCTGCCCAGGCTCGACCCGAAGCAGATGGTCACCGTCACCGACGCGGACATGAACATCGAACCCGGCTCCTCGGCCGTGGGCCTGGTCGCGGGCGGCCGGTACACCATCGAGACCATCTGGCTCGGGTTGCTGCTCAACTCCGGCAACGAGGCCGCCAACGCGCTGGCCCGGCTCGGCAGCGGGACGGACAGCGCCGCCGGCGTACGCGCCATGAACGAGCGGGCGCACCACCTCGGCGCGCTCCAGACGCACGCGGTCACCCCGTCCGGGCTGGACGGCAAGGGCCAGTTCACCAGCGCGTACGACCTGGCGCTGATCGCGCGGGCCTGCTTCGCCGAGCCGACCTTCCGCCGGTACGCGCTGACCGAGCAGACGTCGATTCCGGCCCAGCCGGCGCAACGCACCAAGGGCTTCGAGATCCAGAACGAGAACCAGCTCATCTACCGGTACCCGGGGGCGCTCGGCGGCAAGACCGGCTTCACCGACCTGGCCCGGCACACCTACGTGGGGGCGGCGGAACGCGGCGGGCGGCGGCTGGTGGTGACAGTGCTGGGCGCCGAATCGGCACCGGTACGCGGCTGGGAGCAGGGCGCAGCCCTCCTGGACTGGGGCTTCACGCTGCCCCGGGACGCCGCGGTGGGCCGGCTGGTCGAGCCCGGCGAGCTGACCGCCACCCCGTCGGCGGCACCGTCCGCGCTGGCGGCACCCGGCGCGCCCCGGCCGGCGGCGGCCAGCGGACCCGCGCGTACCGGCTCGGGGTGGCTCTGGTCGGTGATCGTGGTCAGCGGCGCGACGGTGCTGGCGTTGTGGGGCGGCCTGCTGTGGCGGCGCCGCCGTCGGATGCCCTGACGGATCGACATCGGGCGCTGCCCTCCATAGACTCCGGTCTTTCTGGCACCACCAGTCCAGGAGGATCCCTGTGTCGAGTGAACTCGAACCGCGCCCCGCAGTGGCGGCACCCCGCCGGCCGGTGCGCGCCCTGACCCGCCTCGCGGGGGTGACAGTGCTCGCCGGGGCGCTGGTCGTCGGCGCGTCCGCCACCGCGCTCGCCGCGCCGGGCCCGTCGACCGACGCCGAGCACATGTCCGCCGCGCCGCTGGCCGCTGTCGACACCGCCGCCCGGCCGCCGCGCACCACCCACGGCCCGTGCGCGTACACCGAGACCCCGGACGAACCCGCGGCCCGGCCGGTGCCGCTGCCGCCCGACCCGCGACGGACCCCGGCCCGGGGCAGTGTCCGGGTGACAGTGGCGACCAACCACGGGCCGATCGGGTTGACACTGGACCGGGCCGCCGCGCCGTGCACGGTGCAGAGCTTCCTGCACCTGGTGAGCAAGCGCTTCTACGACCGCACCCCGTGCCACCGGCTCACCGCGTACCCGACGCTGAGCGTGCTGCAGTGCGGTGACCCGTCCGGCACCGGTGAGGGCGGTCCGGGCTACCGGTACCGCGACGAGTTGCCGACCGACCTGCCGCCCGCGCCCACCGACCCGACCGGGGAGCGCCGGGTGTACGCCCGGGGCGTGTTGGCCATGGCCAACGCCGGGCCGGACACCAACGGCAGCCAGTTCTTCCTGGTCTACGCCAACTCCGCGCTGCGCCCCAACTACACGATCTTCGGCGAGGTCGACGGGGCTGGCCTGGCCACCCTGGACCGGATCGCCGCCGGGGGAGTGGCACCGACCGCCGAGGACCCGGCACCTGTCGACGGCGCGCCAGCGCTGCCGGTGACCATCCGCAAGGCCGTCCGCTGGCACCACCACTGACCGTACGGCGCGGTGGGTGACCGTCGGGCGCTCACCGCGCCACCGGCCGGGCGATGCCGGCCGGAATTATCGGGAACGGACCGGAACGAGTCCACCCGGTTTCCGATGCGGTTCCGCCCGTCACGTCGAGGCGGGCGACCCGGTCGTCGGGGCGGCGGTGCTGTCGCGAACGACCATCTCGGTGGCGAGTTCCACCCGGGGCGAGTCGATGCCCTCGCCCTGGGCCAGGCGCAGCACGGTCCGGGCGGCCAACCGTCCCATCTCGACCAACGGTTGGCGCACGGTGGTCAGCGGCGGTGAGGCCCAGCGGGCTTCCGGCAGGTCGTCGAAACCGACAACGCTCACGTCGTCCGGGACGCGAAGCCCGCGGCGCCGGATGGCCTCGTAGACACCGAAGGCCATCTGGTCGCTGGAGGCGAAGATGCCGGTCGGCGGGTCGGCGAGGTCGAGCAGCGCGGTCCCGCCGGAGAACCCGGAGGCGTGGTAGAAGTCGCCCGGGTAGATCAACTTGTCGTCCACCGGGACCCCGGCGGCCTCCAGCCCGGCCCGGTAACCGTCGAGCCGCGCACGGCTGCACAGCAGGTGCGTCGGCCCGGCCACGAAACCGATGCGCCGGTGCCCGATCGCGAGCAGGTGTTCGGTCGCGGCGAGCCCGCCGGCCCAGTTGGTGGCGCCGATCGTCGGCACGTCCATGGCCGGCACCCCGGCCGGGTCGACGACCACCACCGGCACGTTGAGGCGACGCAGTTGCGCGTGCAGCGGCGGGCTCAGGTGCGACGTCACGAAGATGACGCCGTCGGTGGCCCGGGTGCGCAGGTTCTGCAACCACTGCCGGGCCGCTGTGGGCTGCCGGTGGATCGCGGAGACCACGGTGCCGACGCCCGCGCCGTGCCCGACATCCTCCACGCCCCTGATGATTTCCACGGCCCAGGGGCTGTCCAGGTCGTTGAAGACCAGGTCGACGAGGCCGGCACGGCGAACGCTGCGGCTGGTGCGACGCCGGTAGCCGTGGTGGCGCAACAACTCCTCGACCCGCTCGCGGGTGTCCGGGGCCACATCGGAGCGGCCGTTGAGCACCCGTGACACGGTCGGCACCGACACCCCGGCCTCCCGTGCGATCGCGGTGATGGTCACCCTGCGTCCGTCGTCCGCGCCCACCCGCGTCTCCTTCACCGAGCCGGAGGGACGACCACAAGACGGTCGCCCACCGTGTGTCCCGAAACGGCGTGCCCGCTCCACGGGTCATCTTGCCTCACGGACGGGGGTCGACGACATGCCAGGTCGACTGAAGCTTCGTTAGATTTGCGGAAAAGTTCCGGAGCTTTTCCGGCTACTTTCGGCCGATGGGCCGATTGGATCCTGGGATGGTGACCCCAGCTGGGCTGATAGACAGGAATCGTGCGCTACCGCCTGGCCGTCGTGCTCGTGCTCGCGCTCGCCGCGCTGCTCGGCGGCTGCTCGCGGCCGGAGCCCCGACCCGCGCCGGCCGCGTCGCAGCCGACGTCGGCGAGCCCCACACCCGCGCCGACCCCGTCCACCTCCGCCGCGGCACCGCTGCCGGGGTTCGTGGTGCTGACCGACCTCGACCCGCGCATCCACGCCGACATCCGCTACGCGACACCGCACAACTTCGTCGGCCGGCCGATCGCCGGTTACCGCGAGCCGCTGTGCCTGCTCACCCGGCAGGCGGCCGAGGCGTTGCGCCGCGTACAGGACGCCGCGCTGGCCGGTGGGCACAGCCTCAAGGTGTACGACTGCTACCGCCCGCAGCCGGCGGTGGACGACTTCGTCGCCTGGTCGAAGCGCCCCGCTGAGCAGCAGACCAAGGCCGAGTTCTACCCGGACCTCGCCAAGAACCGGCTCTTCGCCGACGGCTACATCGGCGCGCCCACCGCGCACAGCCGCGGCAGCACCCTGGACCTGACAGTGGTCGACGAGCCCGCCGCCAGCCAACCTCCGTACCGGGTCGGGCAACCGCTGGTCGCCTGCACCGCGCCGCGCGGGCAGCGCTTCGCGGACAACAGCATCGACATGGGTACGGGCTTCGACTGCTTCGACTCCCGGGCGCACACCGCCGACCCCCGCATCACCGGGCCGGCGCGGGACAACCGTCGGCTGTTGCAGCGGCTGATGACCGATGCCGGGTTCGTCAACTACGACCGTGAGTGGTGGCACTACAGCCTGCGCGACGAGCCGTACCCGGACACGTTCTTCGCCGCCCCGGTCGCCCGGTCCTCGGTCGGGTGATCAGGTCCAGTAGAGGATCCGGCAGGCTGGCACGCGAGCGGTCAGCTCGGCGGTGAACCAGTCGCGCAGCTCGGTCATCTGCTCGCGGGGGTAGACGTACTTCACCGCGCCGAACTTGCCGTGCTTGCGGGTGCGGGACTCCTCGTCCATCTCCAGCCGGGTCCGCGGGTACCAGCCGAGCAGCACCTCCTTGCTGCCAGGCGTGAACCGGTGGGTGATCAGCTCGGCGGTCAGGTCCAGGCCCGGCACCCCGTCGACCGCCGCGCGGACCTGGTCGAGCAACTCGCCGTAGTGCTCCCGCCAGTCGGGCAGCGCGATGATCGGCGCGATGGTCAGCCCGACCGGGTAGCCGTCGAGGGCGAGCCGGCGCAGCGCGGCCAGCCGGTCCGTCACCCGAGCGGGTCGGTGTAGCAGGACGCCTCGAAGGTGGTGCCCTCGTCGGCGCGCCGCGCGTTGCGGCTGGTCACCGTCCCGCGCCCGGCGTACGCGGCCAGCCCGGCGAGGATGTCGTCGAGGTCCGCGTACACCCGGGTCACCGGTGGGCCGGACAGGGATCCGGCGAGGTAGCAGTACTGGCAGTGCGCGGGGCAGCCCTCGGCCAGGTCGACCCGCCAGTCGGCGCTGGGCGCGATGGGTTGCAGGACACGCCGCGAGGGTGGGCTCACCACGATCGCCATCGTCGACTTGGCTCGGGCGTACGTCTCCCGGTCGGTCTGCCCGCGTACCCCGGTGAGCCGGTTGGCGCGCAGCTGTTCCACCTCAATGCCGAGTGCCCGTACCCGCTCGACGATCCGTTGGCCGTGCGGGTGGTCGAGCGCGGCGGGGGTGGACACCACCCGGCCCGGGGTCCAGCGGCGCGCCGACCGGGCCGGCGGCGCGAGGCCGGCCAGGTCGCGGGTCGGCACCCGCTCGCCGCTGGCGTCGTGCGGCGCGGCGGGCACGTCAACGGCGAGCGGCTGGTCGACGTCGACGGCGTCCGGGCTGGTCATCCGGCCGGGGTACCCGTTGCCGCAGGAATCCCACCCGATCGGCGGCCCCGCGATTGACGCCGCCCAACGGGAGCGCATAACCTCTCATCTATCTGTAAACCTTGTGAACAGATGCACATCGACGCGGCGGCGCGCGTCCCGACCGAAGGGACGATCAGGTGATCGCAGAACTCTCCTCCCGTACCAGACAGATCTTGTCGTTGTTCGTCGCCCTGGTCGTCGCGATGACCGCCGGCCTCGCGGTCAACGCCTCGCGTAGCGCCCAGGCCGCGCCGACGTTCAAGGTCCTGGCCTTCTACAACGGCACCTGGGACGCCGCGCACATCGACTTCGTCAAGGACGCCCGCGCCTGGTTCCCGCAGGCCGCCGCCCAGCACGGCTTCTCCTGGGAGGCCACCAACAACTGGGGCCTGCTCAACACCGCAAACCTGGCCCAGTACAAGGTGGTCATGTTCCTGGACGACGCCCCGCCGACCGCGCAGCGGGCCGCGTTCCAGCAGTACATGCAGAACGGCGGGGCGTGGCTGGGCTTCCACGTCAGCGCGTTCACCACCAACCCGTCGAGCTGGAGCTGGTACTACAACACCTTCCTCGGCACCGGCTCGTTCCAGACGAACACCTGGGGACCGACCCGGGTCACCATGCGTGCCGACAACCGCACCCACGCCGCCACCCGGAACCTCCCGGCGACCTTCCCGTCGTCGATCAGCGAGTGGTACTCCTGGAGCAACGACCTGCGGCAGAACCCCAACATCGACATCCTGGCCTCGGTCGACCCGTCCAGCTTCCCGGTCGGCACGGACCCCAACCAGTCCTGGTACGGCGGCTACTACCCGCTGGTCTGGAGCAATCGGCAGTACAAGATGCTCTACGCCAACTTCGGCCACAACGCGATGAACTACAGCACCAACACCGGGCTGTCCTCCACCTTCGACAGCGCGCAACAGAACCAACTGCTGATCGACGGGCTGCACTGGCTCGCCGGCGTGGGCAGCGTCCCGCCGACCACGCCCCCGCCGTCCGACGGCATCTCGCCGACCGCCTGGCACACGGCTGTCAACCGTGCCAGCGGCAAGTGCGTGGACGCCCGCGCCGCCGCCAGTGCGAACGGCACGGCCATCCAGCAGTACGCCTGCAACAGCAGCACCGCGCAGCAGTACCAGTTCGTGCCGACAAGCGGCGGGTACCTGCGGGTCAACAACCGCAACAACAGCGCCCAGGTGATCGACGTGACCGACCGGTCGACCGCCGACTCGGCGAAAATCCAGCTCTGGTCCTACAGCGGCGGCAACAACCAGCAGTGGCGGGCCGAGTCCGAGGGCGGCGGCTACTACCGCCTGGTCAACCGCTCCAGCGGTAAGTGCCTCGACGTGCCGGGAGCGTCCACGGCGGACAGCGTCCAGCTCATCCAGTACACCTGCAACGGCACCGCGGCCCAGTCCTTCCGGCTGGTGCCGCAGGCATAGCTGCACTACCGCGTCCCGCGCCGGGGTGAACCACTACTCACCCCGGCGCGGGCCGCGAGCCGTTCGGCCAGCTCGGCGCCGGACCAGTCCCGGCGCACCTGTAGGAGAGTCAGCAGCCGCAGCAGGCGCACGGAGGTCTCCACCATGTCCGCGAGTCTGCCCAACGCCCGACTGACGGCAATATCCATTGCGGACGCGCGGTGGCCCTCCTACTCTCTGCGGTGCACCGTCAACCGCTCAACCCGGAGGGAGTACGCCATGTCGCGACGCGTCCGCACCGATGCCCGCCGGTGCCTGCTCCCGGCCGGCACCCCTTTGCAGATCACCGCCAAAACCCGTGCCTGCTGCCCATCGCGGCGCAACGAGCCGGGGTGGCGCGACTGACGCCGACGCTGACGCGTCCGCCGGCCGCCCATCCCATCGGGATCGGGCGGCCCTTTCGTATCCGCGCACCGCCGCTGGCCGCCAAGTCTGATCATTAACTGTCACCGCACGACAGAAGGAGTCCATCATGGGATTCACCCCCCTCGCCGGTACCCGGGCACCGGTCCGGGTCTGGACCGACCCGTACGTCATCGAGCCGCAGGCCGCCAAGCAGCTGCGCAACATCGGCGCGCTGCCCTGGGTGCAGGGTGTCGCCGTCATGCCCGACGTGCACTTCGGCAAGGGCGCCACGGTCGGCTCGGTGATCGCGATGCGGCAGGCCGTCTCGCCCGCCGCGGTCGGCGTCGACATCGGCTGCGGGATGTCGGCGGTACGTACCTCGCTGACCGCCGCCGACCTGCCGGACGACCTGGCCGGGCTGCGTTCCGCGATCGAGGCCACCATCCCGGTCGGCTTCGCCCAGCGCAAGGACTCGGTCGACACCCGTCGGATCCGGGGCCTGGAGCAGGCCGGCTGGGACGACTTCTGGAACCGGTTCGCCGGCCTGGACCGGCGGGTTGCGCAGCTGGAGACGCGGGCGCAGCGGCAGATCGGCACCCTCGGCGGGGGCAACCACTTCATCGAGGTCTGCCTGGAGCAGGGCGGCGCCGACGAGGGACGGGTCTGGCTGATGCTGCACTCCGGATCCCGCAACATCGGCAAGGAGCTGGCCGAGCGGCACATCGGGGTGGCCCGGGGGCTGCCGCACAACGTCGACCTTCCGGACCGGGACCTGGCCGTGTTCCTCGCCGGGACGCCGGAGATGGACGCGTACCGGCGGGATCTGTGGTGGGCGCAGGAGTACGCGCGGCGCAACCGGGCGGTCATGCTGGCCCTGCTCTGCGGCGTGGTGCGTGAGCACTTCCCGCAGGTCGGCTACGACGAGCCCACGTCGTGCCACCACAACTACGTCTCAGAGGAGAACTACGGCGGGGTGGACGTGCTGGTGACCCGCAAGGGCGCCATCCGGGCCGGCCGGGGTGACCTGGGCATCATCCCCGGGTCGATGGGCACCGGGTCGTACATCGTGCGGGGGCGGGGAAACCCGGACGCGTACTGCTCGGCGTCGCACGGGGCGGGGCGTCGGATGTCTCGGGCACAGGCCAAGCGGACGTTCAGCACCGAGGACCTGGCCGCGCAGACCGCCGGGGTGGAGTGCCGCAAGGACGCCGGGGTGGTCGACGAGATCCCCGGCGCGTACAAGGACATCACCGAAGTGATGGCCCAGCAGGAGGACCTGGTCGAGGTGGTCGCGCACCTCAAGCAGGTGGTCTGCGTGAAGGGCTGAGAGGCCGCGCGGGCCGGGTCACCGGCCCGCGCGGCGCGATCTCAGAAGCCGACGAAGACCCGGCGCAGGTCGTCGACTGTCACCGAGCCGGTCACCCGCACCCCGTCGGGGGTGTACTGGGGGCCCAGCCGTCCGGTGGCCAGCCGCAACCACGCCTCGGCCGGGGCCACCAGCTCCCCGTCGGGACGCTCCGGCGCGTCGACGACCTCGACCTTCTCGCCCAGCCGCAGCCCGAACGTCCGCTCCGGCGCGTGCAGGCGGACCAGCAGGGTGGCTTCCCCGGCCAACTCCTGCGGCCGGCTGGTCCAGGCCAGCATGCCGCCGACCTGGTCGAGCAGCAGCGTCACCGCCCCCGGCGTCACCGCCGCGAACCTGTTGAACGCCACCTCGGCGTCCCACTGGTGCAGGGCGAACTCGCTGAGCCGGAACCGGGCCGCGGTGGCCACGTCGACCGGCTCCGGCAGGAAGCCGAGGTCGATCCGCATCGAGGCCCGGGTCTCGGCGTCCAGCGCCTCGTACGCCTCGACCAGCCGCTCGTTGGTGGCGAGGAACCCGGCGGCGTGCTCGGCCGGGGACATGGCGTCCCAGCGTGCCCAGACGCCACGGTTGAAGTCCCCGTCCGGGCCGGGCGCGCCGGTGCGGGCGGCGTCCAGCGTCGCCAGGTTGATCTCGGCGCCGCTGCCCAGGTGGCTCAGCACCTGGGACACCTGCCACTCGCTGGCCCCTGACGGCTGGAGCAGGTCGTCTTCCTTGAGGTCCCGTACGAGGGCGGCGAGCTCCTCGTGGCCCGCTCGAAGAGCTGTGATGATCTGGTCAGCTACTGTCGACATGAATCTCCTCAAACGGATTTTCAGCTTTGATCGGGACGTTACCGGACGTTACCGCCGGCCAGCCCATTCCACTGTCGGGGCGCACCGGCCGGTGGCCGCGTTCGGTCAGCTCAGCCCATGTGCACGGTGTTGCCGGTCGGGATGTCCTCCTTGCGGACCTTCACCAGGACCAGGGTGGCCAGTCCGGCGAGCACGATCAGCGCCGCGCCCCAGGCGAAGGCCACCCGGTAGCCGTGCACCAGCGCGTCCACCTGGTTGACCGGGTTCGGCGCCTTGCCGACCAGGTAGGCGGCGACAGCGCTGGTGTAGAAGGTGTTCAGCAGCGCGGTGCCGAGCGAACCACCGATCTGCTGGGTGGCGTTGAGCGTCGCGCTGGCCGCGCCGGCGTCGTGCTCCGGCACCCCGACCAGGGCGAGGCTGGACAGCGGGACGAAGGTGAAGCCCAGCCCCAGGCCCAGGATGACCTGCGCGGGCAGCAGGTGGGTGAGGAACGAGGTGTCCACGTCGATCTGGGTCAGCACCAGCATGCCCAGGGCGGCGAGCACCGCACCGGCGACCATCAACGGCTTGGCACCCACGCGGGGCATCAGCTGGCTGGCGCCACCCGCGGCGATCAGCACACCGGCGGTGACCGGCAGTGACGCGAGACCGGCTTCGAGGGGCTTGTACTGCAGCACCACCTGGAAGTAGAAGGTGAGGAAGAGGAACGCCCCGAACAGGCCGGCGCCGATCAGCGTCGAGGTGAGGAACGCACCGCCCCGGTTGCGGTCCAGGATGATCCGCAGCGGCAGCAGCGGGTGGCTGGAGCGCAGCTCGATCACCACGAAGGCGGCGAGCAGCACCACGCCCGCGGCGATGAAACCGAGCGTCGCGGTGGCGTCCCAGCCGTCCTCGGCGGCCTTGGTGAAGCCGTAGACCAGGGAGACGAGGCCGGCGGTCACCACGATCGCACCGGGTACGTCGTAGCGGGTGTTGCCGTGGGCCCGGCTCTCCGGCACCAGTGGGAGCGCGAAGGCGATGGCGATGGCGGCGACCGGGATGTTGACCAGCAGGCACCAGCGCCAGTCGGCGTACTCGGTGAGTACCCCGCCGAGCAGCAGGCCGACCGCGGATCCACCGCCGGCGATCGCGCCGTACACCGCGAAGGCCTTGGCCCGCTCGGTCGCCTCGGTGAAGAGAACGGTGAGCAGCGCCAGCGCGGCCGGGGCGAGCAGCGCGCCGAAGGCGCCCTGCAACGCGCGAGCGGCGAAGAGCATCTCACCGGTGGTGGCCAGACCGCCCAGGGCGGAGGCGAGCGCGAAACCGGTCATGCCGACCAGGAAGGTGCGCTTGCGCCCCCAGTAGTCGGCGATGCGACCGCCGAGCAGCAGCAGACCACCGAAGGCCAGCGTGTAGGCGGTGATCACCCACTGCCGGTTCGCGTCGGTGATTCCCAGGTCGGCCTGGGCCTGCGGCAGCGCGATGTTCACGATCGTGGCGTCCAGGACGACCATCAGCTGTGAGACCGCGATGACCGCCAGCGCGATCCAGCGCCGCGGGTGCGGTGCGCCAGTCGACGGCCCGGCGTTGGGCGCGCCGGGCGCGGTCGAGGTGGTTCCGGGCATGGTGAAGCCTTCCGTGTTGCGAATATTCGGTGAGTCAGGCCGGAGACGGACGGTGGTGCTGATAGCGGAGCACCGGGATCAGCACCTGGTCGACGACCTGGGTGAGGAACGCGTCATCGGCGGGTAGGCCGTGCGCGACGATGCGGGACATGGTGAGCGCGGGCGCCAGATCGTGGAACAACTCCCGCTCCCCGGCCTCCGGCGGGATCTCCCCGCGGGCGGCGGCGCGGACCAGGATGGCGGTGCTGGCCACCCGCCCGGCCGGTAGCACCTGGTGACGCACCAGGCGTTCCAGCTCGGGGTTGGTCCGCATGGCGAAGGTCAACGCCTGCATCAGGTCGCAGTCGGCCGTGCAGATCGCGGCCGTGGCCCGCAGCAACTCGATCAGGTCCCCGCGGAGCGAGCCGGTGTCGGGCGGGTTGTGCACACCCACGTGCCTGTCGCGCAGGGCGGCGACGACCAGCTCGGCCTTGCCGTCCCAGCGCCGGTAGATGGTGGCCTTGCTGACGTGTGCGCGGGCGGCGACGGCGTCGATGGTCATCCGGTCGTAGCCGACCTCCCGCAGGGTGTCGATGACGACGGTGAACAGGTCGCTGTCGGTGCACCGCGGGCCCCGGGCCGCTGGCACCCCGGCGCCCGCGCCCACCTGCTGACCACCCAGCATCCGACCTCCCCGCGAAACGATGTCGTACTGACCCTAGTTCGCGGTTGGCTGATCGTGCAGGGTTTCGTGAGTTGCCTCGCACTGAGTCCACGAAACGATTGCGTTTCCAGCCGGAGTCCGGCAGGTGAACGGGGTGGTCAGCCACCGGGGGCGAGGACCACCGGCACGGCCATCGTGTTGATCCGCGCGCCGTCCCGGGCGGACACCTCGTACACCTCGATCGTGCCCTTCTGTTCGCGGACCGTGCGCCAGTCGACCACCACCCGGTAGCCACCGCGGCAACCGCTGCCGCAACTGGCGGTGCCGAAACCGGTGGCCACCTCCCGGCCGGCGGCGTCCAGGACCCGGACGCTCACAGTCGCCTCGAACACGGTGGCGGTGCCCGCGACGACGAGCGGGGCGGAGACGCGCGCACCGGGGATCGGGGCGGTGACCACGATCGGTGGCAGCAGGTCCGCATAGTCCGCCCGTTCGACAGGGGCCGCGCCGTCGAGGCGGACCTGCCGCACGCTGGGGAACTGGGTGAGCGTCCACACCACCTGCGCCTCACGCAGTCGGCGGGTGGCCGGGTCGCCGACGGACGGTACCCGCAGCGTCGCCACGCCGTCGGCGATGCGGGTGACCTCGACGCCGGCCGGAAGCAGGGTTGTCATCCCGGTGGCGGCCTCGGCCGCGGTCGGCCCGGCGGCCAGTTCGGTGAGCGCCAGCCGGGACGTCGCGACAGTGGCCGGCCGGGCGCGTCGGGTCGGCACGAGCAGCCCGGCGCGGACGTACCACAGCTCGATGGTCACCGGGTCGGGCCGGCGCGTGCCGACGGACGCCGCCGCCGACGGACCCGGTGGTCGGTCGGCGGGTGGCGGCGTCGGCTCCACGGCCGGGGTCCCTGTGGGTTCCGGACGGTCGGTGGGCGCGGCGCTCGTCGGCGGCGCGGTGGGCGCCGGGCCGAGATCGCCGGAGCGGGGAGTGCCGCAGCCGCCGAGCAGGAGGGCCGCGACGAGCACCGGTACGCCCAGCCCGGCCGTTCCGCGGCGGCTCATCCCACACCGTCCGCCGTGCCGGCGGGAGCGTCAGTGGGCAACTCCAGCCGGAACCGGGTGCCCTCGCCCGGTTCGCTGCGCACACCCAGCGCGCCGCCGAGCAGATCGGCGTGCTCCCGTGCGATGGCCAGCCCGAGCCCGGTGCCCGGCGCGGAGCGGGACCTGTCGACCTGGTGGAACCTGTCGAACACGCGGGGTAGATGCTCGGCCGGGATGCCGGGCCCCTGGTCGCTGACCTCGAAGACGACCAGGGGGCCGGCGCCCGCCACGCTGGCCGTGATCTCCCCACCGCCGTGCTCGACCGCGTTGGCGACCAGGTTGGCCAGCACGCGCTCCAACCGCCGCCTGTCGGTGCGCAACACGACCGGGTCGCCGGTGATCCGCACCCGCGGCGACCAGCCACGCGCCACGACGATGCCGTGCAGCAGCGCCAACGCGTCGACCGGCCCGACGACCAGCTGCTCCCGCCCGGCGTCCAGCCGGGAGATCTCCATCAGGTCCTCGACCAACCGGCGTAGCCGGACCACGTCGCCGACCAGCAGCCGGGCGGCCGGCCGGGCGTCGTCGGGCAACTGGTCGAGGTGCTCGCGCAGCAGCGACGCCGCGGCCACCAACGCGGTCACCGGGGTACGCAGCTCGTGCGCGACATCCGCGGTGAACCGCCGCTCGCGGGTCTGCGCTGCCGACAGCGCCGCGATCTTCGATTCCAGTGCCTCGGCCATCTCGTTGAACGTCGCCGCCCAGACGCTGAACTCGTCGCGCCCGCGTACCGGCAGGCGGGTGGCGAGTAGGCCCTCGGTGAGGGCTCGCGCGGCCCGGCTGGCCCGGCCCACCGGCTCCAACGTGCGGCGGGCCAGCGCGTGACCCACCGCGGCGGCGAGCAACACCACGAGCACCCAGCCGGCCACCAGCGCGCTGCGCAGCTGACCCAGGTCGGTGGCGACGTCGTCCTCCACGGTGAGGACGTACAGCTCGGCGGTCGAGCCGGGAATGCGCCCGCCGACCACCAGCAGCCGCGGACGTTCCGCCGGCGCGGAGCGCTGATAGCCGAGCCGGCCGGCCCCGACGACGGCCCGCAACGGGCTGCCCAGCACCGGGGCGTACGCGGGGTGCGAGGCACGGGTCGGGCCGTCGACGAGCACCACGTGCCGACCGCTGGCCTCGAAGCTGCTGAGCAGTTCGGTGCTGCGCTGCTCGGTCAGCGGAAGGAACTGCCCGGCGAGAACGAGGTGGTAGCGGGCGTCGGCGGCGGCCTCGTGCAGCGAGGCGTCCAACCAGGACTGCCGCAGCAGCAGCCCGGTCCCGCCGGCGAGCAGGCCGGCCGAGACGCCGGCGACCAGGACGAACGCGATCGTCAGCCGGCGCCGCAGGCGGCCGGGGAGCACCCCGCGTCCGGCCATCGCCGACCCCCGTCAGCCCGGAGACAACTTGTAGCCGGCGCCGCGCACGGTCCGGATCAGCCGTGGCTGCGCCGGGTCGTCCTCGATCTTGGCGCGGAGCCGCTGCACGGCCACGTCGACCAGTCGGGAGTCGCCGAGGAAGTCGTGGTTCCAGACCAGGTCCAACAGCAGTTGCCGGGTGAAGACCTGGCCGGGTCGGCGGGCCAGCTCCAGTAACAGGCGGAACTCGGTGGAGGTCAACGCCACCTCCCGGCCGTGCTGGCGGACCACGAAGGCGCCCGGGTCGATCTCCAAGCCGTCGACCTTGATGACTGTCGACGGGGCCGGCACGTTCACCCGGCGCAGCACCGAGCGGACCCGGGCCACCAACTCGGGCAGGTCGAAGGGCTTGCGCAGATAGTCGTCCGCGCCGCACTCCAGCCCGACCACCACGTCGATGGTGTCGGTGCGCGCGGTCAGCATCAGGATCGGCACCTGACTGGTCCGCCGGATCTCCCGGCAGACCTCCAGACCGTCCACGCCCGGCAGCATGACGTCGAGCACGATGAGGTCGACCGGGTGAGCGCGGAACGCGGCCAGGGCCTGCCGCCCGTCGACCGCGGTGTCGACCCGGAAACCGGCGCGGTGCAGACCGAGGGCGGTGACCTCCCGGATCGAGAAGTCGTCTTCGACCACCAACACGCGGCCCTCCATCACCCGAGGGTAGACCCGGCGCCACAGTGCGTAGTCCTGGCGAAACGGTCGACATCGACGGCCGGCTGGCCTCTGCCCGACGCCGTCCAACCGCTACGGTCAGTGCCTTCGGCACCCCTGAACCAGCTCAGACGAAAGGGCACGACGTGAAACGTCATGGCTGCGTGATCCGACTCCGCCCCGAGCAGCGGGAGACCTACCTGCGGTTGCACGCCGCCGTCTGGCCGAGCGTGGAGAAGACGCTGCGCGAGGCGAACTTCCGCAACTACACCATCTTCCTCCACGACGATCTGCTCTTCGGCTACTACGAGTACGTGGGCGACGACTACGAGGCCGACCTGCGGCTGATCGCGGCGGACCCACAGACGCAGGAGTGGTGGAAGCTGACCGACCCGTGTCAGGAGTCGATCGCCGAGCCCGGCTCGGGGGACTGGTGGGCCCCGATGCGAGAGGTCTGGCACCTGGCCGACGAGGCCTAGCCCCGGGGCGTTCGACGGGGGCCCGAGACGCCGAGGTCAAAAATCGTCGACAAAAGTTTTGGGCGTGCTGTCGATTGGGAGCGGTTCAGTTCGTAGCCCTGGTGAGAGCCCGGCATCGCAACGGGCCGCACACCCACTGGAGGGCACGATGACCGCCACTGCGAACACGACAGGCACCACCACGTCGACCGTCGGTGCGCTGATCCGGGCCGGCGCCGTCGCCACGGTAGCCGCGAGCGCCGCCACCATGGCCGTCGCCGTCGCCGCCGTCGGCCAACTGGCCGGGGTCAGCCTCGACGTGGGCGGCGCTCCGATCCCCGTCACGGGGTTCGGCGTGCTGACCGCCGCCTTCTCGCTGATCGGCCTGATCATCGCCGCGCTGCTGGCGCGTTTCGCCCGGCGCCCGCGGCGCACGTTCGTCCGTACGACTGTGGTGCTGACGGTCCTGTCCCTGGTGCCGGACCTGATCGCCGACGCCTCGACGGCCACCAAGGCGCTGCTGATGCTCACCCACCTGGTCGCGGCCACGATCGTGATCCCCGCTGTCGCGCGCCGCCTGGCCGCCTGACCTGTCGCCATCCCACAATCGAGCTACCGGAGGATCATCATGAAGCAGTACCTGCTGTCCGTGCACGTCGTCGAGGGGGCGCCGACGCCGTCCGACGACGAGATGCAGACCATGTTCAGGGAGACCGGTCGGATCAACGACGACATGCAGGCGGCGGGCGCCTGGGTCTTCGGCGGAGGGCTCACGTCACCCGACAGCGCCACAGTCGTCCGGGTCGAGAACGGCGCCACTGCCATGTGCGATGGGCCGTTCGCCGAGACGAAGGAGCACATCGCCGGGTTCTGGGTCATCAAGTGCGCGGACCTGGACGCGGCGCTGGCGTGGGCCGAGAGGTGCGCGGCGGCCTGCGGGCCGGTCGAGGTGCGCCCCTTCGACGACCTGTCCCAGGCCTGACCAGGAGCCGGTCACCCGACATGGACCTGGCGAGCATCTACCGCGCGGAGTACGGCCGCTGCGTCGCCACGCTGGCCCGCCTTCTCGGTGACATCAACCTCGCCGAGGAGGCGGTCCAGGACGCCTTCACCACCGCGCTGCAGAAGTGGCAGATCCTGCCGCCGAACCCGGGCGCCTGGATCGTGACCACCGCCCGCAACCGGGCCGTCGACCGGCTTCGCCGGGAGTCGACCCGCGAGGCCCGGCACGCCCAGGCCCTGCTGCTGCATCACCAGGACGAGCCCCGGGAGGTGGGACCGGTGAGGGACGACCAGCTACGACTCATCTTCACCTGCTGTCACCCGGCGCTCGCCCCGGACGCGCGGACCGCCCTCACGCTGCGCCTGCTCGGCGGCCTCGACGTGCCGGAGATCGCCCGTGCCTATCTGGTCCAGGAGGCGACCGTCGCCCAGCGGATCGTGCGCGCCAAGAAGAAGATCCGCGACGCCGCCATCCCCTACCGGGTGCCCGCCGAACACGAGCTGCCGGACCGGCTGCCGCCCGTGCTCACCGTGCTCTACCTGATGTTCAACGAGGGCTACGCGTCCACCGCCGGTCCGCTGATCAGAACGGACCTGTGCGCCGAGGCGATCCGGCTCGCCCGCGAACTCGCCGCGTTGATGCCCGACGAGCCCGAGGTCCTGGGCCTGCTCGCCCTGCTGTTGCTGACCGAGGCGCGCCGCCCGGCCCGGCTCGACCCGGACGGCGACCTGGTGCTGCTGGCCGACCAGGACCGGTCACTGTGGAACCGGCCGCTCATCGCCGAGGGCCACGACCTGGTCCGCCGTTGCCTGCGCCGCAACCGCCCCGGCCCGTACCAGATCCAGGCCGCGATCAGCGCTGTGCACACCGACGGCGCCGCCACCGACTGGCCACAGGTCCTGGCACTGTACGACCAGCTCCTCGCACTCTCACCAACCCCGGTCGTGGCGCTCAACCGTGCGGTTGCCGTCGCCGAGGTGCACGGACCGGCGGTGGCCCTCGCCGCGTTGGAGGGCGTCGACCTGCCGGGCTACCACCGGCTGCCCGCCACCCGGGCCGAACTGTTCGCTCGGCTCGGACGGGACGACGAGGCCCGAGCCGCCTACGACCAGGCCGCGGCCCTGGCCACCAACGAGACCGAGCGGGCCTACCTGGAGACCCGTCGCAACGAACTCACCCGTGAACGGAGAGCACCATGACCGCCACCTACACCGTCGACGTGGGTGCGCAGGAACTCAAGAGGTCGGCCGCGGCTTCGAACGTCGGTGCCGCCCGCTGGGTCTCGTCGGCACTGAGCACGACGGCGTTCGCGCGGGCCAGCATCTCCCGTGCGCTTTCCTCGTCCCGCAGGACCAGTGCCAGTTCGGCGCGGTAGACGAGGACCTCTACCAGTGCGACCGGGTCGTCACCGGATTGCGGGCGGGCGAGTGCGCTGTCGAGGATTCGGATGGCCTGCCCGACGTCACCCTTGGAGTCGCCCTGCACGACGGCGTTCGCGAGGGCTTTCGCCAGCCGCCCGGAGGGAGCCGCCGCCACGGCGGGGGTCGTGGCGGCGTTCTGGACGACGCGGATCCAGTTGCCACCCGGATCGATGAGGCTGAACCCGCCCAGCCCGTCGTAGTTCCGTCGCACCCGGGGACGCGTCATCCGTGGCGTTCCGGACACCAGCACCTTGCCGTACGCGGCCCGCATGCCCGCAGCGAAGGCCCGGTGCAACTCCGCGATGTCCGAGGTGAGGACGAGGCAGGAGCCGTAGGACTGCTCGGGGTCGAAACCGGCCATCTCGAAGAAGTGCAGATGCAGATCCTCGCGGCGCAACGCCACGTACGGGTTGGGCTTGCGCTGCTTGTACGTGGTCTGGAAGCCGAGCACCTCGTAGAAGGTGCCGATGTCGTCGATGGACGCGCAGGGCAGCAGGGGAACGGTCACCTCGTTGGTCATGGCTCCTTCCTAGGCGTAACGAGGTGCCCGTCGCACATGGAAATGGCCGATCGCCGTTCCAGTCCATCCAATCGGCCGATGACGGCCGAGTTCCCGTCAGGTCACCACTGGTGGGCCACGTCGAGCACGATCCGACTGTGGGTGCCCGGCCCGGCCAGCACGAACGTGCGGAACGGCAACCGCGCCCGTACGCCGACAGCGAAGGTGCTGTAACCCTCGAAGCTGCCGCCGAAGACGACGTCGCGCAGTGTCGGGTAGCGCAACAGGTTCGCCACGTGCTCGCCGACCGCGTACGGCAGAGTGCCCAGGTGGTCGTCGTCGTACGCCGGGGCCCGCAGCGAGACCCGTAGCAGCGCGCCACCGGCGGTGTACGGCGACAACGCCAACCCCTCGCCCTCGGTCCACGTCTCGCCGTAGCCGACGGCGTATCCGTCGACCGGGCCGGCGAACTCGAACACCACCCGGTCGTAGCAGTCGTGCCGGCCGGTCCGTACGTCGACGAGCGGGGCGTCGCTGAGCGCGCCGGCCGTTTTCTCCGCGCTGCCCCAGGTGATCCCGCAGTACGCCGTTCCGGTCGTGGTGCCGGCTGCGGGGCTGCTGCCCGCGCCGACGACCAAGCCGGCGAGGACGACCACCACCGCTGTCAGTGCGCTCTTGATCCTCATCGTGGTTCTCCGTTCGAGACTCGGGGCCACGTGGTGGCGGCGCTGCCGGTGACCCTCTGCCGCCACAGTTGTCTCTTCTCGACGCGGGAACTTCGCTGCCGGGTAACCGCTGAGTAACAGTGGTCGATGTTCAGTCGACTGTGGGCGGCCGGTGGAGCGTGCGTAGCGGGGAGCAGAACACCGGAAGCCATGTCACCGCGTTCGCGAGCGCGCCGACCACCAGCGCGGTGCGGACGCCTCCGTACTGTCCGAGTACTCCGGCGAGCACTGCGCCGATGGTGAGCGCCCCGGTGAGCAGAAACCGGAAGGTGGCGTTCATCCGCCCGAGCAACGCGTCTGGGGTGGCGCCCTGGCGCAGGCTGACCCCGATCACGTTGCCTACTCCCGTCCGCCAGGCCAAAGCCAGCCAACCGACAGCCGCCACCCAGAGCATCGGCCCGGTGTCGATCAGCGTGACCAACCCGCCGAGCGGCGCAACGAGCAGCCCGGGCAGCCAGAGGGCGCGACCATGGCCTATCCGCTCGGCGAGCGGGCGCGCGGTCACTGCTCCGAGCAAGGCGCCGATCCCGCCCACGCCGAGGAACAGGCCGAGGGCAGCGGCGCCCAGCCCCAACTCGCGTAGGAACACCACCGGAAGCAGAGTGGTGGTGAGCTGCATGCTCAGGTTGATGCTCGCGGTCGAGAGGGCCAGCGGGCGGAGCAGGGGGTTGCCGGTCACGTGCCTGACCCCCGCGCCGAGCTGCTGGACGAAACCGCCCGGCACCCGCGGCGGACGTCGGCGGGGTGCTTCGGCACGGATCCGGGTCAGAATCACACCGGACACCACGAAGGTCACCGCGTCCAGCACGATCGCGACCGGCGCAGTGAGCACCTGTACGAGGATCCCGCCCAGCCCGCGACCTGCAATCTGCACGGTCGCATTGGTGCTCATCATCAGTGCGTTCGCCGCCACCAACCGGCCCCGGCCGACCAGTTCCGGCAGATAGCTCTGCGCAGCGACGTCAGCGAAGACGGTGCCGACTCCGGTCAGCAGTACCACCAGGTACAGCTGCGGGATGGTCAGCCACCCGGCCCACCACGCCACCGGCACCGAGGCCACCAGCGCAGCCCGGGTGAGATCGGCGGTGAGCAGGACGGCGCGACGCGGCAGCCGGTCGACCCAGACTCCGGCCGGCAGACCGATCAGTAAAAACGCGGCGGTGCTCAGCGCACCGAGCAGCCCAACCTCGCCGGGGCTTGCCGAGAGTAGGGACACCGCCAACACCGGCACGGCCAACTGGCCGATGTGGAAGCCGACGCCATCGATGAGGGCGGCGGCGTAGAGCAGTCGGAAGGAACGCGGCCAGGGGTTGGGCTGGCCCTTGGATCCGGTCGTCATCGAGGCGGTGGTCATGCCGCCCACGCTGCCGGCGGCAGCGCCTCGAACCGATAGATTTGACTCTCGCCGAATCCGTCGGGGGCGTCCAATGATGCTGGTCGGTCTGAACGCGCGGGACCTGGCGATGACCCGATTCGCGGTGTCACCGCTGTGGGAAGCTGTGGCGAGCGTCCGGATCATCAAGCGGCCGCATCAGTTTCCGGAGCATCTGGCCTGGTACGAGCGGGTCCAGCCACGCTTGGCCGGCGTGCGGTGGCAGCTCCTTGCCGATCTGGTGCAGATGCCGACGCCGATCATCCCGACCTTCGTCTGTCCGCCGCCGGCCACCTCACAGCCCACCCTTGAGATCGAGCTGGCGTCCCTCGTTGCCACACCTGCCGAAGCGGTGCGGGCCAGCCTCGACGCGCTGTCCGGCCCACGGTCGTCGCTCCTGGTGGCGCTCTATGCCGACCCGCCGGGTCACCTGACTCGGCTGGCCGAGGCGGTCCGGGCGTATGTCGACGCGGTCATCGCACCCTACTGGCCCCGGATGCACACTCTGCTGGAGCGGGAAGTGCTCCTCGGCGCACAGCGCACGGCCACCGACGGAGTTCATGGCTTGCTCAATCACCTTGATCCCTTCGTCCAATTGAAAGCCGACACGCTGTCGGTGGAGCACCTGACCCGGAGCGGCACGGTGCGACTCGACGGGCGGGGCCTGCTGCTCGTGCCGTCCGTATTCATCGGCCGCCGGGTCTGGTCGAATTTTGGCTCTCCTGGACAACCGGTGCTGCGGTTTCCGGCACGGGCAGTGGCCGCGCTGTGGGAGCGGGATCGGACCCCGAACGGGCATGCGCTCGCCCGGGTACTGGGTCGGACCCGCGCGGCGCTGCTGCACGAGTTGGCCGTACCGACGTCGACACTGGAACTCGCCGAGCGGTGCCGGCTCACCCCGGGCACCGTGTCCCAGCACCTCGGCGCGCTGCGTGACGTCGGCCTCGTCGGCACACACCGGGTCGGACGTTTCGTCCTCTACGCCCGCACAGCCGCGGCCGAGGCGCTGCTCGCCGCCAGTGGTACGGCTGTCACCTGAGACCTGTCGACGGGACCCACCAGGACGCTGGCGAGTCTCGGCGGTATGACGCTTCCGCTATGCCGAACACCGCTCGCCGTCACACTAATATCTACGTGTATCGATGAGCCGGTGGCCGACGGCCGCCGGACGACCGCAGGGGAGTACCCGATGTTCCGAGGACAACTGAGACGCGCGGCGCTGGCCGTGCTGGTGGCCGTGCTGGCGGCGGCCGGGATGCAGCTCGCCACCGGTGCGCCGGCCGCCGCTGTCCGGACCGTCTACTACGACGCGAGCCGGACCGGCGAGTTCCGTACCAACTTCGACCAGGCGGCGCAGATCTGGAACAGCCGGGTCAGCACCGTGCGGCTCCTGGCCGGCACCCCGGCCAGCATCACCATCTACGTCGACGACGGCTGGCCCCGCGCGCAGCCGACCGGTCTCGGCTCGGGCCGGATCTGGATGGGCCGCACGGCCGTCAACCAGGGCTACGACCGCACCCGCATCGCCACCCACGAAGTCGGCCACATCCTGGGCCTGCCGGACCGGCGCACCGGCCTCTGCTCCGACCTGATGTCCGGCAGCAGCGCTCCGGTGTCCTGTCGCAACGCGAACCCCAGCGCGGCCGAGGCGACCCGGGTGAACTCGCTGTTCGCCGGCGCCCTGGCCGCGCCGGCCAGCACGACGTACACCTGGGATGGCGCCTCGGACATCGGCCCGCTGGTGGTCGGCGGCCGGCCGGCCACCGAGAACTATCCCTTCATGGTGTACGTCTCCGGCTGCACCGGCACCCTGATCAAGGGCAACTGGGCGGTCACCGCCAAGCACTGTTCGACGCCGTCCTCGGTACGGGTGGGCAGCGTCAACCGTTCCAGCGGCGGGATCGTGGTGCGGGTGACCCGTGCGGTCAACCACCCGAGCGTCGACGTCAAGCTGCTGCAACTGGCCAGCTCGGTCGCGTACGCGCCGGCCCCGATCCCGAGCACCTCCGGTGCGGTCGGCACCGCCACCCGGATCATCGGCTGGGGCCAGACCTGTGCCCCGCGGGGTTGCGGATCGGCTCCGGCCGTGGCCAACGAACTGGACACGTCCATCGTGGCCGACAGCCGGTGCTCCGGCATCAACGGCACGTACGAGATCTGCACCAACAACACCAACGGCAACTCCGGCGCCTGCTACGGCGACTCGGGCGGGCCGCAGGTGCGCCAGGTCAACGGAGTGTGGAACCTGATCGGCGCGACAAGTCGTGCCGGCAACAACAACTCCACCTGCGCCACCGGCCCGTCCATCTACGTCGACCTGCCGTCGATCCGATCGTGGATCTCCACTCAGGTCGGTGGCCTGCCCGTCTGACCACCAGTGACATCGCGGGCGGGGGCGAGCGGCAGACGCGCCCCCGCCCCGGTGTGTGCCGGTGTCACCCACGCCATCCCACGATGCGGTACGGTGCGTGCATATTCGGCACATCGGAGGTGGCTTCATGCCTACCGTCGTCGTCCTCGCGCTGACCCTCGCCCTCGCGCCCGCGCCGTCCCCGTCGGTCACCTCGGATCCGCTCGGCGACATCATCGGTGGCGTCGGCCAGATCGTCGACGAGCTGCTCGGCGGCGACACGCCGAGTGCCGCTCCCGCGCCGAGCGTCACACCCACCCGGCCGTCCACGCCGAGTCGGCCACCTGTCGCCGGTCAGCCGAGCCCGGTGGAGCCCGCGGCGATCCCCGTGCCCGCCGCCTCGGCGGGCGGCGTCCCCGCACCCGCCGCCCCCGATCCGCGCACCGCTGACGAGGGCACCGGCACCCGCAAGGCCGCCGTGCCGCAGCTCGACGGCGACGCCCCCGCACCGACCGCCGCGCCGGCGCTCGCCAGCCCCAACCGCAACGCCTGGCCACCCGTGTCGTACCTGCTGGTGGTGGCGGTCCTCGCGGTGCTGGCACTGCTGCTCCTGCGTCGCCGGGCCCCGGTCCCCGCCGTCACGCGGACGCCCGACCCCGGTCCCGTGCCGGATTCCGGCCCGCCGCCGGACCTCGGGTCGGTGCCGGACAACGTCAGTCGGTTGCCGACCAGCCTCAACGCCATCTACGAGATGGGCCGGCTGGACGAGCGACTCGAACAGGAGCGCCGTCGGCGAACCTGAGGGCCCCGGCGTCGGTCTCAGTGCGCCGAGTAGGCGCCCTCACGCCGGGGGATCGCGTCGTCGTACGCCCCGACCGGTCCGCTGTAGCGGACCTTGCCCTTCGGGTACGGCCAGGTGTTCGCGGCGCAGCCGTGCAGCCCCAGCGTCTGCTGCTGCATCACCGGCGCCGGCCGGCCCCGCCCGGGGCACCGCTCGTGGCCGTACCCGAGTTTGTGCCCCACCTCGTGGTTGACCATGTACTGCCGATAGGTCTCAAGTGTCGCGCCGTAACGCGGCACCCCCTTGACCCAACGCGCCACGTTGAGCACCACCCGGCCACCGTTGCGGCAGGAGGTGTAGGCGTCCGGCACGTCCTGGCAGAGGGTGTCGCGGGTGCCGGGGGTCGCCAGGTAGATGGTGAAGTCGGTCGGTTCGCCGGCGCCGACCCGGCGCAGCCGCCATGCCCCGCCCGCCGTCCACCCGCGCCTGTCGTTCAACGTCGTGGTGATCGCCGTGGCGATGTCGGTCGCCGGCAGGCCCCGGATGTCGCGCTCCACGGCGACCCGGTAGCGCAGCAACCGGCCGGCCGTCGCGCGTCCGGGCGTTGCCTCGCCGGGCGCCACCGACCAGCGGTTACCGCCGGTGGCGGGGTAGCTGACGGGGGTGACGGGCGCGGAACTGGGTCGGACCGCGCTGGTTCCGGCCGGCCGGCCGGTGGGTGTCGCCGGTGCGCTGGGCAGCGGTCCGGCGACGACCGGGTCGGTGGTGGGTTGCCCGGCGGCTGGTAGGCCGCATCCGGTGAGCAGCGCCACCACCAGCAGCGACGCCATCGAAGCGGGACCCCAGCGGTGGGTAACCTTCGTCGACACGTATCTCCCCTCGCGCGTCGCTCGGCGGCGGCGCGGAGGAGAAGACGGGTGACAGTGGCGAAAAGTTGATGTGACCCAGGGCTCAACCTTTTCCCGGCCTCACCCGTCTGTAGCTCTGTGGCACGGGGAGGGTTCGCGGTGGCGCGGGGTGACGCGGATTTCGTCGAGTTCGCGCGGGCGGCGTCCGCGCGACTGGTGCATGCCGCGTTCCTGATGACCGGCGACCACCACCAGGCCGAGGACGCCGCGCAGACGGCACTCGTGCGTACCTACGCGTCGTGGTCGCGGATCCACGACGACGACGCCTACGGGTACGCCCGCCGCACGCTTGTCAACCATCTGGTCGACGGGTGGCGACGGCCGATGCGGGAGTACCCGACCGAGGAGGTGCCGGAGCAGCGACGTGGCGATGTGGCCGACGATGTGGCCACCCGGCGCTGGTTGATCACCATTCTCGGTGCGCTCAGCCCCCGGGAGCGCGCCATCGTCGTCCTGCGCTACTACTTCGACCTGCCGGAGGCGCAGGTGGCCCGGGAACTCTCCGTATCCGTCGGCACGGTCAAGAGCACCAGTTCGCGAGCCCTGGAGAAGTTACGCACCGCCGCGCCCCGCACGGCCGACGAGGAGGCGCGCCGATGAGCGAGCTGGAACGACTCCGCCACGCCATGCGGGCGACCGAGCGCCCCGACGCGGTGCTCGATCTGGACACCGTGCTGCGCGAGGGACGTCGGTTGCGTACCCGTCGGCGCGTCGCTGGAGCCGGGGCGGCGACGCTCGCGACCGGCCTGGCCGCCGTGGTCGTCGTGGTGGCGGTCGGCGCGTCCGGGCCGGGCGATCCGGTGCCGACCGAGCACCCGCCGCCGGTCGCCGTCGCTCCACCGTCGGTCGGTGTCTCGCCCTGGGCGGAGAAGTCGCTGGGCTCCACGCCACCGCCGACGGTGGGCCGCGACGAGCCGCCACCGAAGCCCCTGGGCCAGATCGTGGACAGCGGGGTGCGGCACGGCGCCGAGCGTCGGGTCTACTACTTCGTCCCGGTGTCCCTGCCCGGTGAGCCCAGGGTGTCCATCGGACTGGCCGCCGGTCGCGAGGCTCCGGACGGCTCGTTGAGCACCGACATCCTGGTCAACGACGTCTACGGCAGCGACCGCAGCGCCGGGTTCCACCAGATCGGCTACGACGAGGGCTTTGCCGCGCCGGTGCCCACCTTCGGCTATTTCGTCGGCCCCGCCAAGCGGATCATCGGCACCGTCGACGGTCGGCAGGTCGATGCCCGAGTGGTGCCATGGAGTGGCGACAAGCAGGTGCTGGTTTTCTGGTTCGACCCGGGGCGGCTCACTCCGGGGGAGCGGCTGGACGGCATCATCGCCCGCGACGCCAGCGGCCGCCGACTCTGACGCGCCGCCGGTGCTCAGGCCAGTCGACGTTCGATGGTCACCGTCGTCCCCTCGGCGGTGGAGACCAGCCGCACGTCGCCGTAGGCGTTCATCAGCAGCGCGCCGCGCCCCCGGTCCATCGCCGGCCGGCGGTCGCGCCAGGTGCCGAAGTCGCGTACCGAGATTCGGATCAGGTCGCCACCCACCTGGACGCGCACACGCACCTCCGGACGGCTGGGCCGCTGCGCGTGCTCGACGGCGTTGTTCATGGCCTCGGAGCCGGCGAGCAGGAGATCTTCCAGCACGTCCGGGTCGACGTCCAGGTCGCCCAGGGCGCCGCGGACGTCCCGACGCATGGCCGCCGCCGAGGTGGGTGCGGACGGGTACGCCCACCCGACGTCCAGGAGGTCGCCCAGCCCGTCCGGGTCGACCGGTGTCTCCGCGACCACTGACGCGTCGTGGACGGGGTCGACCGCAGGGGCCGACGGGATCGGGCCGACCGGGGCCCGTCGCGCCGACGGGGCTGGGGTGGCGACCGTCGCCGGGCCGCCGCCGCCGGCCGCCGCAGGGGTACGGCCGCGGGCTCGGCGGATGCTGGCCCGGATCCGGGCGATCAACTCGGCCGCGGCGAACGGTTTCACCAGGTAGTCGTCGGCGCCCAGGCTCAAGCCCTCCACGCTGGCCTCTCCACCGGCACGGGCGGAGAGCACCAGCACCGGCAGCGCCCGGGTCGTCGGGTCCGCCCGTAGCCGGCGCACCAGGTCGAAGCCGTCCAGCACCGGCATCATCACGTCGGTCAGGACCAGGTCGGGCAGGTCGCTGTGGATCTCGTCGAGGGCCTGCCGGCCGTCGGTGACGGCCCGCACCCGCCAGCCCTGCCCGGTGAGCAGCCGGATGAGGTACGCCCGCATGTCGGCGTTGTCGTCGGCGAGCAGGATCCGGGCTCCGGCCAGCTCGTCCGTGGCCGGCCCGGACGCGGGATCGGGCTCGGTCACCGCGTCGCCCGGCTCGGTGAGCCAGCCCATCGCCTCCTCGACGGCGGCGCGGGCCGCGTCACCCCGCTCATCCACCGCCGGCCCGCTGACCGCGGTGCGGTGCGTCGCCGACCAGGGCAGCGTCACGGTGAACCTGCTGCCGACGCCCACCTGGCTGGTCGCTCGAACGTCGCCGCCCTCCAGCCGGGCCAACTCGTGCACCAGGGCCAGGCCGATGCCGGTGCCCTCGTGACTGCGCGAGCGGGCGCCCCGCACCCGGTGGAAGCGTTCGAAGAGTTTCGGCAGGTCCCGTTCCGCGATGCCGATGCCGGTGTCGGTGACGGTGAGCCGCACCTCCTCGTCGTCGGCGTCGAGGGTGACCCGGATGCGGCCGATGAACGTGTACTTCAGGGCGTTGGAGAGCAGGTTCGTGACGATGCGTTCCCAGTTGACCGGGTCGACCGCGACCGGCCGGGGCAGCGGCGGGCAGCTCACCTCGAGAGTCAGCCCGGCCCGCTCGACGGCGGCCCGGAACACCCCGGCGAGTTCGGCGGTCAGCGCGGCCAGGTCGACCAGGCGGGCGTCGCTGCGTGCGCGCCCGGCCTCCAGGCTGGAGAAGGTGAGCAGGCTGTTGACGAGCGTCAACAGTCGGGTGGCGTTACGCCAGCCGGTCTCCACCCTTTCCCGCTGCACCGCCGCCAGCGGCGCCGTGGCGTCGGTGAGGGCGTCGGTCAGCGGGCCGAGGATGAGGGTCAACGGGGTGCGGAACTCGTGGCTGACGTTGGCGAAGAAGTCGGTCTTGACCCGGTCCAGTTCCGCCATCGCCTCGACCCGGCGTCGCTCCTCCTCGTACTCCTGGGCGTTGCGCAACGCCACCGAGATCTGCTGGGCGAGGAGCTGATGGAAGGAGCGGTACGCCTCGTCGAGCCCCCGGCTGGGGCTGACCCCCACGAGCAGGACGCCGAGCGGCTGATCCTCGTCGGCGGAGGGCAGCGGCAACGCCAGCGCGCTGCGGACCGGGTCGTCCCAGGGGCCGGCGGGCAGCGGCAGCCGGTCGGCGACGTCGGTCACCTGGGTCGTACGGCCCTCGACGGCGTCCGTCAGCCCCCAGGCGTAAGCGGGCGGCCCCGGGTCGGTCAGCTCGACGGCGTCCGGCAGGGCTCCGGCGTGCCCCCGGTCGCCGCCGGTGCAGGCGACCCGTCGCAGCGCCGTGCCGTCGCTCAGGTAGATGGCGGCGAACGGCACGTCCAGGGGATGGCCGTCGATCACGTCGATCAGCCGGGCGCCGGTGGCGTCCACGTCGACGGTGCGCCCGTCGCCGAGCACGGACAGGTCGCGCAGGAGGCGGAGCCGGCGTTCGCCGACCACCTGTTGGGTGACCTCGCTGCACACGGTCAGCACACCGACGGTACGGCCGTCGTCGTCGCGGGCCGGGGCGTGCGAGACGCTGAAGTACGCCTCCTCGCGGTAGCCGGCCCGCTCCAGCAGCAGTTGCAGCGCGGGGACCCAGCTGGCCACCCCGGTCGCCATGGCCTCCTCGATCAGCGGGGCGAGCACGTCCCAGCCCTCGGCCAGGGTCACCCGCACGTCGTCGCCGAGCGCGGCGGGGTGCTTGTCGCCGATCAGCGCGGAGTACGCGTCGTTGTAGAGCTGGGAGAAGTCGTCACCCCAGAGCAGCAGCATGGGGTAGCGGGAGGAGAGCACCATCCGAACGGCGGCGCGCAGGCTCTGTGGCCATCCGCTGACCGGGCCGAGTGGCGTGTGGGCCCAGTCCAGCTCCGCCATCAGCCGACCGGTGTCACCGCCGCCGCTGAACAGGTCACTGCTGGGTCGTGTCACGCTCGATCCGACCCCATCGCAAGCCCCCGTTCCGGGCCCGACGACCCGTGCCGCATTACCTACCCATCCTGACACCTCTACTCATCTGTGCTGACGCCGGTACCCACCGTCGAACCGGCGGCGGTTCGGGACGAACGACCGATGCTCAAGAAATAGATATCTGTAAGTGTCTCGGGTATCTCTCCAACCCCGAGGAGCCCCCATGAGAGGCAGAACGCTGAGCGCGGGAATCGCGCTTGCCGTGTTCGCCGGGATGACGGTGACGCTGGCCGCCCAGCCGGTAGCCGCGTCGCCTACGACCACGATGACGGAGGCCCGGCCGATCGCCGCGACCGCCGCCGCGTTGGCAGCACCGGACATCTCCGTCAGCAACGTCCAGGCCCACCTCACCCAGTTCAACAGCATCGCCACCAGCAACGGCGGTAACCGCAGAGCCGGCTCGGCGGGCTACACCGCCTCGCTCAGCTACGTCAAGACCAGGCTCCAGTCGGCCGGCTACACCGTCAGCGAGCAGTACTGCTCCAGCTGCACGTACCCCTCGAACAACCTGATCGCCGAGTGGCCCGGCGGACCGACCGACCAGGTGGTCATGTTCGGCGCCCACCTCGACGGCGTCTCGGCCGGCCCCGGCATCAACGACAACGCCACCGGCTCGTCCACCCTGCTGGAGAACGCGCTGGTCCTGGCCGCGCAGAACCCGACCATGACCAAGCGGGTCCGGTTCGCCTGGTGGACCGACGAGGAGCAGGGGCTCAACGGATCCCGGTTCTACGTCAACTCGCTCAACAGCACCCAGCGCGGCTACATCAAGGGTTACTACAACTTCGACATGGTCGGCTCGACGAACGGTGGCTACTTCATCAACCGGGTCACCTCGACCACGGCCGCGCCGCTGAAGGCGTACTGGGACTCGTTGGGTCTGCAACCGGAGGAGAACGTCGAGGGTCAGGGCCGCTCCGACGACTACTACTTCCAGCAGGCCGGCATCCCCACCTCGGGTTACGCCGCCGGCGCCAGCGCCCGCAAGACCAGCTCCCAGGCCGCCAAGTGGGGCGGCACCGCCAACTCGGCGTACGACCCGTGCTACCACCGCTCCTGTGACACCACCGCCAACGTCAGCGCCACAGTGCTGAATCGGGCTGCCGACGGCGTCGCGTACGCGCTGTGGCAGCTCGCCCTGAGCGGCGGCGCCCCAACCTGCGTCGGCGGTCAGGTGGTCGGGAACGGTGGCTTCGAGAGCGGCAACACGACGTGGACCGCGTCCTCCGGCGTGGTCACCAACGCCAGCGGCCAGCCGGCCCGGACCGGGTCGTACAAGGCGTGGCTCAACGGGTACGGCAGCACCCGTACCGAGAGCCTGTACCAGTCGGTGACTGTGCCGGCCGGTTGCGCCACCTACACGCTGTCGTTCTGGCTGCACATCGACACCGCCGAGACCACCGGCTCCACGGCATACGACCGGCTCGCAGTGCAGCTGGGTTCGACCACGCTGGCAACGTACTCGAATCTCCACGCCGCTACCGGTTACGTGCAGCGCAGCTTCAACGTGGCCGGGTTCGCCGGGCAGACGGTGACGCTGCGGTTCACCGGCACCGAGGACTCGTCCCTGCAGACCAGCTTCGTGATCGACGACGTGACGTTGCAGGCGAGCTGACCGCGTACCCGAAAACGGGCCGCCACCGGTCTTCCCGGTGGCGGCCCGGCGCGTCGTGGGTCAGGGGAGCTGGGGGTAGAGCGCGGCGACGCCGCCGGCCAGCCCGGCCTGCACCTGCCGGCTGAGGTCGTCGGCGAGAATCTCGTACGCGTCGGCCTCGATGCCGTCCACGCCGATCCGGGCGATCGCCGCCGGGTCGGACTTCGGGCCGGTGATGTCCGCGGCCATGTCGGTGTCCAGGTAGCCGACGTGCAGGCCGGCGACCCGGACGCCCCGGTCGGCCAGTTGGACGCGCAGCACGTTTGTCATCGCCCACTCGGCGGACTTGGCGGCGCTGTAGGCCGCGTGGGTCGGGGAGCCGAACCAGGACAGCACGGAGAGCACGTTGAGGATGCTTCCGCCGCCGTTGCCGGCGATGACCGGCGCGAACGCCCGGATCGTCGACAGGGTCCCGATGTAGTGGGTCTCCAACTCCAGCCGGACGAGGTCCAGGTCGCCGTCGAGGAGGTCGGTCCGGGTGTCGATGCCCGCGTTGTTGATCAGCAGGTTCACGCCGCCGGCCAACTCGGCGGCCGCGGCCACCGAGGCGGGATCGGTGATGTCCAGCCGCACCGGTGTCACGCCGGGCAGGTCGACACTGTCGGGGTTGCGGGCGCCGGCGTAGACGGTGGCGCCCCGGGCGAGGAGTTCGGCGGCCAGGTGTCGGCCGAGGCCACGGTTGGCGCCGGTGACGAGGGCGGTGCTTCCAGCGATCTTCATGGCCGCCACGCTATCCGCCTGACTTCTGTTGAGCAAAGTCAGCTATCTCACCGAGGTGGGCCGACCGGATCGGGAATACGACCCGGACGCGCCCACACCCGGACCGGTGACGACTCGTATCCTTTCCGCGAACCTCCGTACGAGCCGAAATGGGAGACGGTGTGAGCAACCAGGCCGAAACGTTGGAGTTCCAGGCCGAGGCGCGTCAGCTCCTCCAGTTGGTGGTCCACTCGATCTATTCGAACAAGGACGTCTTCCTGCGGGAACTCATCTCCAACGCGTCCGACGCACTGGACAAGCTCCGACTGGCCACCCTCGTCGACAAGGACCTCGTCGCCGACACCGACGACCTGCACGTCGCCCTGGAGATCGACCGCGACGCCCGCACCCTCACCGTGCGGGACAACGGCGTCGGGATGACCCGCGACGAGGTCGTCCAGCTGATCGGCACGATCGCCAAGTCGGGCACCGCCGAGCTGCTGCGCCAACTGCGCGAGTCCGCCGACGCCCACGCCTCGCAGGACCTCATCGGCCAGTTCGGCGTCGGCTTCTACGCCGCCTTCATGGTGGCCGACCGGGTCACCCTGCTGACCCGCAAGGCCGGCGAGACCGGCGGCACCCGCTGGGAGTCCACCGGCGAGGGCACCTACTCGATCGAGGCGGTCGACGAGGCGCCACAGGGCACCACCGTGACCCTGCACCTCAAGCCGGTCGACGCCGAGGACAACCTGCACGACTACACCGCCGAGTGGACCGTCCGCGAGATCGTCAAGCGCTACTCCGACTTCATCGCCTGGCCGATCCGGATGAGCGTCGAACGGCCCGGCGCCGACGGCGAGGCCGCCACCAGCGAGGTGCAGACCCTCAACTCGATGAAGGCGCTCTGGGCGCGGCCCCGCGACGAGGTCGACGCCGCCGAGTACAACGAGTTCTACAAGCACGTCAGTCACGACTGGGCCGACCCGCTCGAGGTCGTGCACATGAAGGGCGAGGGCACCTTCGAGTACGAGGCGCTGCTGTTCCTGCCCAGCCACGCCCCACTGGACCTGTTCTCCCCGCAGGGCCGCCGTGGCGTCCAGCTCTACGTCAAGCGCGTCTTCATCATGGACGACTGCGAGGCGTTGATCCCGACCTACCTGCGCTTCGTCAAGGGCGTGGTCGACGCGCACGACCTGTCGCTGAACATCTCCCGGGAGATCCTCCAGCAGGACCGGCAGATCCAGATCGTCCGCCGCCGCCTGGTCAAGAAGATCCTCGCCACGGTGAAGGACCTCAAGGCCAACCACGCCGAGCGTTACCGCACCTTCTGGACCGAGTTCGGCGCGGTGGTCAAGGAAGGGCTGATCGACGACACCGACAACCGGGACACCCTGCTGGACATCCTGTCGGTGGCCTCCACCAACGACCCGGCCGAGCCCACCGACCTGGCCGGCTACGTGTCCCGGATGAAGGACGGCCAGAGCGACATCTGGTACGCCACCGGCGAGTCCCGGGCCGCCATCGAGAACTCTCCGCACCTGGAGGCGTTCCGGGCCAAGGGGCACGAGGTGCTGCTGCTCACCGACCAGGTCGACGAGGTGTGGGTCGAGCGGGTCGGCACGTACGACGGTCGGCCGCTGCGCTCGATCGCCAAGGGCGAGATCGACCTGGACACCGACGAGGAGAAGCAGCAGGCCGAGGCCGAGCGCGAGCAGCAGCGACAGGAGTTCGCCGCGCTGCTCGACTGGCTGGGGACCACCCTCACGGACAGCGTCCGGGAGGTCCGCCTGTCGTCGCGGCTGACCACCTCACCGGCCTGTGTCGTCGGCGACGCCCACGACCTCACCCCGACCCTGGAGAAGATGTACCGGGCGATGGGGCACGAGGTCCCCACCACCAAGCGGATCCTGGAAATCAACCCCGGTCACCCGCTGGTGTCCGGCCTGCGCAAGGCCCACGAGCAGGGCAGCGACTCCGCCGCCCTGACCGAGACCGCCGAGCTGCTCTACGGCCTGGCGGTGCTCGCCGAGGGCGGTGAGCTGACCGACCCGGCCCGCTTCACCCGGACGCTCGCCGACCGGCTGGCGCGCACCCTGTAATCGCCGTACCCCTCCGGCCGGGGATCACCAGACCCGACTCGTAGGCGATCATCACCGCCTGGGCGCGGTCGCGTAGGTGCAGCTTGGTGAGCAGGTTGCCGACATGGGTCTTCACAGTGTGCTCGCTGAGGTGGTGGTGGGCGGCGATCTCGGCATTGGACAGACCGGCCGCGATCAGGCGCAGCACGTCCGTCTCACGGGCGGTCAGGGCGGTCACCGCGGCGGCCAGGGCGGGGTCCGGATGGCCGCGCCGGTGCAGCTCGCCGATCACGCGGGCGGTGACGGCGGGGGCGAGCAGCGCGTCCCCGGCGGCGACCACCCGGACCGCGTTCACCAGGTCGGCTCGGGGCGCGTCCTTGAGCAGGAAGCCACTGGCGCCGGCACGTAGGGCCGCGTACAGGTAGTCGTCGGTGTCGAACATGGTCAGGGCGAGAACCCGGCTCGGTGTGAGCGCGCAGACCTGGCGGGTCGCTGCGACACCGTCGAGGACAGGCATCCGCATGTCCATCAGGACGACGTCGGGACGGTGCTCGCGGGCGGCCCGCACGGCGGCCGCGCCGTCGGGGGCCTCGGCGACCACCTCGATGTCCGGCTCGGCGCCGAGGATGGTGGCGAACCCCGCCCGGAACAGGTCCTGATCATCGGCGAGCACGACACGCAGCATCAGACCACCGCCGGCGCCGACAGCGGCAGGGTGGCGGTGACCGTGAAGCCGTGACCGTCGGAGGACGCGCCGGTATGCAGCGTCCCGCCGCAGGCGTGGGCGCGCTCACGCATGCCGACGATGCCGTATCCGGGTGGGCCGGCGTCGGATGCCCGCTCGCCGCGGCCGTCATCGGTGACCGACACGGTCAGCGAGTTCGCCGTGTGGACCAGCCGGACGCGGACCGATCGTGCCCCGGCATGCCGCACCACGTTGGTCAGGGACTCCTGCACGATCCGGTAGGCGGCGACCCCGACGTCCGTGGGCGGCGCGAGCGGCGGGTCGGAGTCGACCTCGAGCACGGCGTCGAGACCGGCGGCGCGGACGCGCTCGACGAGGACGGGAAGGTGGTCCAGACCCGGCTGGTCGAGTGGTTCGTCGGCGGGCTCGTACAGGCTGCCGACCGCGCGGCGGAGTTGGACGACCGCGTCCCTGCCGGTGGCGGCGATGGTGGCGAACGCGGCATCGGCGCGATCCGGCTGGTGGCGGACCAGGAGGGGACCCGCCTCCGCCTGCACGATCATGACGCCGACCGCGTGGGTGAGGATGTCGTGCAGGTCGCGGGCGATCCGGGTGCGTTCGCGCAGCACCGCGGCCGCACGCTCACCGGCGATGCGACGATCGCGTTCGGCGAGGACCACGGCCTGGGCTCGCCGGGCCCGGGCGCTGGTGCCCAGCGCGTACGAGAAGAGGTAGGCGACCGACAGGTAACGCAGCACCTCCACGTCCGGGCGGGGATAGAGCAGCGAGACCAGCAGACCGGCGGCGGTGAGCGCGACGCCGAGCAGGCGGATCGGCGGGGAGGCCCGCGCCGCGAACGTGTAGAGGCAGACCAGCGGGCCAACCGGCAGCAGCGGGGGCGCGCCGAGCGAGGCGGAGACGGTCGTGGCGACACCCACGACGACGGCGACCCGGATCAGCGCCCGGTCCCGCCACAGCACCGGGACCGACGACGCGACCGCGAGCGGCAGCACCCACCACGCACGTGGCCCACCGGCCAGGGCGGGCAGCACGGTCGCGGCGACGGCGGCCACTGTGACGGCGAGATTGACGTACCGCTTCACGTCGGCAGTATCGTCCGGCCCGGGGCTCCGACGCCTCCCTCCACGGGACCAGATCGATCCGGGTTCACACGGCGATCCGCCCCGGTCGCCCGCGCCGCACGCTCGACGCATGATGACGATCCTCGCCACGCTCCTGAGTGGACTGTTCTGGCTCGGCGGCACCGGGCTGCACCCGGTCGCCGCGCTGACCTGGCTCGCCCCGCTCCCGTTGCTCCTCGCCTCGACCCGGGTACGCCCGAGGACCGCACTCGGCGCGACCGCCCTCGCCTGGTCGATCGGTCAGGGCGGCGTGCTCGGCTACTACCTCGGCACCCTGCGACTACCGGTGCCCGTGGTCACCGGTGTGGTCCTGCTCGGCCTCGGCCTGGCGACCGGCACGGTCCTGCTCGCCCGCGCACTGCTGCTGCGCGGACGAACCGTCCTCGCCGTCCTCGCCGTGCCGTCGCTCTGGGTGCTGGGCGAGTACGCCGCGTCCCGCCTGTTGCCACACGGTGCCTGGTGGAGCCTCGCCTACACCCAGGCCGACGTCCGCCCGGTCATCCAGCTGACCTCGCTCACCGGCGTCTGGGGCGTCACCTACCTGCTGCTCGCCGTCCCGATCGCCCTCGCCGCCCTGCGCGGAAGCCCACGACCGGCGCTCACCTGCCTGCTCGCCCTCCTGCTCGGCGCCGGCGGGTGGTCGTTCTGGTCGCTGGGCCGTACCCCCGACCGGGCCGAGCCGCTGACCGTCGGCCTGGTGGCCCTGCGGCAACCCGAGGACGGGCTTCCGATCGACGAGCCGACCGGCCGTGAGCTGCTTGCCCGTTACGCCGCCCGGGTCGAGGGTCTGGTCGCCCGTGGGGCACGGATCGTCGTTCTGCCGGAGAAGGTGTTCGCCGTGACGGACACGACGCTGCCCGTGCTGGTGGCCGCGCTCCGGCGGACCGAGGCTCAGGTCGTCGTCGGTGCGGTGTGGCGAGGGCCCGGCAGGGCGACAAACGTCGCGCTGGTGCTGGCACCCGGTGGCACCGTCACGACCTACGAGAAGCAGCATCTGATCCCGGGCCTGGAGGACTGGCTGACGCCCGGTGCCGACGACGTGCTCGTGGACGGGCGGTTCGGCGTCGCGATCTGCAAGGACCTCGACTATCCGGGCCTGGTCCGACGGTACCGGACGAGGGGCGCCTCGGTGCTGCTCGTCCCCGCCCTGGACTTCACCTCCGACGGCTGGCTGCACGGACGGATGGCGGTGGTCCGGGGCGTCGAGAACGGGCTCGTCGTGGTCCGGGCTGCGGCGTTCGGACGACTGACGGTCACCGACGCGGGCGGCAGGATGGTGGGTGAGGCCACCGCCGGTGACGCGGAGCTGCTGCTCGCCGCTCCGACGACCGGGTGGGGCACCGTCTATTCGCGTACCGGAGACTGGTTTCCGCTGTCGTCAGTGGCCCTGTTGGTCCTGGCCGTGGGTGGGGCGCGGTGGTCGCCGGCTACCAGCGGTTCCAGCGGGCGAACGCGTCCGCGTCGGTCCGCGGACCGGGCTTGCTGAACGCTCGGCCGAATCACCGGCCGAGCGTTCGCCCGTGTGGCGGATCAGCTCACCGTTGGCGTCCCGTCACGCCGCGGAGGCCGCCTTCGATCCTCGGTGCGACGCCACCGGGCCGGCGTTCCAGCCCCAGCGCGGCGCCGGCACGGCAGCCTCGCGGCGCCCGTCCGTGTCGACGTCGTCGCTGTCGGTTCCGTCGATGGTCGGCCCGACCGAGGTGGGCGCGCTGCGGGCCAGTCGCAGTGAGTGCTCGGCACCGGTGCGGGCCGTGCACGGCCAGGACTGCCCGGCGCACTGCAGGTTGCGGCACTGGCCGTCGTCGTCCGGCTCGTGTGCGCTGAGCACGTCGATCGCCAACTGCCAGAGCAGCGGGTCGGTCACGTCGTGTGGTCGTTCGGCGGTGCGGCTCGGTCGGTTGCTGGTGTCCTCGGACATGGTGGGCCCCCCTCGTCAGGCTGTACCCCTCAAGGGTCACCCGTCAGCCGCCGGCTAAACCGCCGACCTGCTGTGATGTGTCTCTGGTCGCAGCTCGATCGCGGACGCCGCACGCGTATCGGTCAATCCGGCAGAAGCGGCATCTCCACACCCGGCTCCCGGCCGAGCAACACCGCCCGGGTGAGTGCCGCTGATCCGAACCGGTCGCGCACCGCGTCCACCGCAGCGTCCAGACTGGAACCCGGGTCCGGCTGGAACGGCAGCTCAGGCTGCACCGGGTTGTCGTCGAGGTTGCCCACGGAGACGCCGATCAACGTGACGCCACGGCGATCGATCTCGGGCAGCGCGGTGCGCAGCAGGGCACGTGCGGCGGCGAGCAGTGGCGTCGTGTCCGCCGTCGCCTTGCCGATCGTGTGCGAGCGGGTCGCCCGGGTGTAGTCGCCGAAGCGCATCCGCAACACCACGGTGCGGCCGGACCGCCCGGCCGCCCGCATCCGCCGGCTGACCCGGTCGACCAGGCCGGCGAGGATGGCGTCCAGCTCCGTCGAGGCGTGCGGGGTGCGACTCAGTGCGTGCTGCGCGCCCATCGAGCCGCGCCGTCGTCCCACCTGCACCGCCCGGGGGTCGCGATTGTGCGCCAACGCGTGCAGGTGCCGGCCGGTGCCCGCCCCGAGCAGCGACACCAGCGCCGCCTCACCGAGGCGGGCCACCTCGCCGACGGTACGGATCCGGCGTTCGCGCAGCTTGGAAGCCGTGACCGGGCCGACGCCCCAGAGCCGCTCCACCGGCAGCGGGTGCAGGAACGCCAGCTCGGCGTCCGGTGCGACCACCAGCAGGCCGTCCGGTTTCGCCACCCCGCTGGCCACCTTGGCCAGGAACTTCGTGCGGGCCACCCCCACCGTGATCGGCAGGTGGACCCGGTCGCTGACCTCCCGCCGCAGTCGTTCGGCGATCTCGGCCGGTGGCCCGACCAGCCGCCCCAGGCCACCCACGTCGAGGAACGCCTCATCGATGGAGAGCCCCTCGACCAGCGGTGTGGTCTGCCGGAAGATCTCGAAGACCGCGCGGCTCGCCGCCGTGTACGCCGACATCCGGGGCGGCACGACGATCGCGTCCGGGCAGAGCCGACGCGCCTGCTGGCCGCCCATCGCGCTGCGGACGCCCCGCGCCTTCGCCTCGTAGCTGGCCGCGAGCACCACACCACCACCGACGATCACCGGCCGCCCACGCAGGCGCGGGTCGTCGCGCTGCTCGACCGACGCGTAGAACGCGTCCAGGTCGGCGTGCAGGATGCTGGCGCCGGGCGACACGTACACATGTTCGCATGACGCCCGGCCAGTGCGGCAGTGAGCTGGGCGAACGGTCGATCAGTCGAGGCAGAACTCGTTGCCCTCGGGGTCGGCCATGATGAGATGACCGGCGCCCAACGGGGGAGTGGGCTCGTGCCGACTGAGCCGCTTGGCGCCGTGCGAGATGAGCCGTTCGGCCTCCGCCTCCAGGGCCGCCATCCGCTCGTCACCCTCCAGCCCGGGGGCCGCGCGGACATCGAGGTGGACGCGATTCTTCACCTGCTTGCGCTCCGGCACCCGCTGGAAGAACAGCCGTGGCCGCGAGCCCTCGGGGTCGACCACCGCCGAGGCGTCGTTGCGGTTCTCCGGCGGCACGCCCATCGCGTCCAGGGCCTGGTCCCAGGACTCGAAGTCCCCGGGTGGGGCCTGCACCTGGTAGCCGAGCGCCTCGGCCCAGAAGGTGGCCAACCCGGCCGGGTCGGCGCAGTCGAACGTGATCTGGACGTCGCGGATCACGGCGGATCCCTGCTTCCTGCTCTGGTCGGTCATGGTCCCAGCCTCTCGCTGATAGCGGACAGGGTCGTTCCGCTATCCGTGCAACGATCGGCGAGTGACAGTCGAGGCGACGACCGAGCGGGTGCTGCGCCTGTTGGCGCTGCTGCAACGACGACTGTCCTGGACGGCTGCGGAACTCGCCGCCGAGCTGGGGGTCACCGGCCGTTGCGTGCGCCGTGACGTGCAGCGTCTGCGTACGCTCGGCTATCCCGTGCACGCGGTGTCGGGCGTCGGCGGTGGCTATCAACTGGGTGCGGGCACCCGGCTGCCGCCGTTGCTCCTCGACGACGAGGAGGCGATCGCCACGGCGGTGTCTCTGCGGCTCGCCTCCGGGGGCACTGTCGCCGGGGCGAGCGAGGCGGCGCTGCGGGCACTCGCGAAGCTCGACCAGGTGATGCCGTCACGGCTACGCGCCGAGGTGCGGGCGGTGCACGGCTCCACCGACACCCTGATCGGCCCGGTCGCCGAGATCGACGCGGAGTTGCTGGTGACACTCGCCCGGGCCTGTCGGGACGGGGTGCGCGTGCGCTTCGACTACCCCGGCCGCGACGGTGGGGCGCAGGAGCGGACGGTCGAGCCGATCCGGATGGTCACGACCGGCCGCCGCTGGTATCTGATGGCCTGGGACGTCGACCGCGACGACTGGCGCACGTTCCGGTTGGACCGGATGTTGGCTGCGGTGGCAACGACCTGGCGGTTTCCGGCGCGCGAGCACCCGGATCCGGTCGCCTTCGTGCAGCGGGCCGTGACCGGGGCGCCGTACCGGTACCTCGCCCGGGTGCGGGTGCACGCCCCGGCCGACCGGGTGCGTGCGGTGGTCCCGCCCCAGGTGGGGAGGGTCGAGGATGACCGCGACGGGTGGTCCGTGCTGGTCGTCGGCGGCGACAACCTGGACTGGCTCGCCGCTCACCTCGCCCGCCTGGATCATGAGATGGAGGTGTTGGAGCCTCCCGAGCTGCGCGAGGCCGCAGGCCGGCTCGCCCGTCGCCTCGCGGTGCTGGCCGGTGCGACGTCGGGGCCTGGCGCGCGGTGACGCAGCGCGTAGTGGCGTAGCGACACCTGGCTGCCGTCGGGAGCGGTCCATGGTGCCGTGCTGGTGCCGACACACCGCCATCCTGCGCGCTCGTACAGCGCAGCGGCCGCGGTGCCATCGCCGGCCAACTCCAGCACCAGGTCCGTTGCGCGTTTGTCCGCCCACTGGCGGGCCCGGTCCAGCAGCGCGCCGCCCAGCGCCAACCCGCGGGCTCTCGGCACCACGAAGAGACGAGCCACCTCCGCTGTCGGCCGTCCGTCCACCTGACCGGGGATCCGATGCACCGCGACGTGTCCGACAATGGCCGCGTCGGCGTCGACGGCGACCCAGGCTCGCGCCGGGTGCGGCTCGCACAGCCAGCGGTGTGGGTCGGCGGGCCAGTTCAGCGGGTACCCGTCGACCCGGTGAACCTCGGCGAGCGCTGCGACGCAGCCGTCCAGGTCGGTGGCGCGCCGCCGACGGATAGCGGGTCGGTTCACAGGTCGTCGAACGGGCCGGCGTAGCGGAACTCGCCCCGGATCGACTCGCGCCACCCGTGCAACGGTCGAGCCATGAAGTACTGCGGCCCCCACGGCTGCGGTGGGGTGACGCCCACCTCGACGGCGGGCCGGAACCCGAAGCGCGGGTAGTAGTCGGGGTGCCCGAGCAGCACCACCAGCGGTTCGTCCCGCGCGTCGGCCGCACCGAGCACCGCGTGCATCAACGCGCTGCCGACCCCGCGCCGCTGCCAGTCGGGCAGCACACCCAGCGGCCCCAGGCCCAACGCCACCGGCGCACCGGCCACCAGGCCGCGGGTGGCCACCACGTGCCCGACCACCCGGCCATCCGAATCGGTCGCCACCAGGGAGTACGCGGGCAGCCAGCCCTCGTCGGCGCGGAGCGCGTCGACAAGGGTCGCCTCAACCGGTACGCCGTCACCACCGTCGGCCTTGGCGAAGGCTGCGGAGTGCACCGCCCGAATGGCGTCGACGTCGGCGGGTGTCTCGCGTCTGATCAGCACCGCGCCACCATAGACGCGGCGTGTTACCAGCTCCACGCGTTTATCGCGGCGCTTCGCAGACATGGCGGGAAGCGCTTGATGTCTGTGAGTCATCAAGATGCCGCACGGTCATCAAGCCGATCCGCGATCGGGGCTTGCGAGCCGAGCGACAGTGGCCCAGCCGCAGCATGCAGGCTGCCCCCGGGCCGGGGACCCCTGTCCGCGCTGGCTGGGCGGCCGTGATCTCCGCCATCGCGCGGTCCCTCAGCCGGTCGAGGCTGAACCGGCCGTGCTCGTCGCGGCAGCCGAAGTACGCGGTGCCGACTTGGAAGACCAGCTCACCCGCCGTTGCGGTGGTACGGCGACAGGCCGCCCTCGCCGGTGCCGGAACTCTTTCCGCCCTGGCCACGGATCAAACCGGTGAGCCGGCTGGTGACGGTGCGGGTGCGCCCCCGCACCGCCACCACGCGCTCAGCGGTGCCGGAACGACTCGCGGACCGAGCCGCCGACGATCGTGCACCACGTGCTCGTGCTGAGCTTGCCGTTGCGCGGCAGCCCGTGCAGCGCCTGCAGGTCCTGCACCGCCCTCCGGGTGGCGTGGTCGTACGCCCCGGTGACGGTGACCGCGTACCCCTTGGTGGCGAGGATTTCCTGCACGGCCGTGACCGGCGCTCCGGCGGCGTGCTGGTCCAGCTCCGGAGCGAGGGTCTCCCAGGTCGGCGTGGTGAGGGTGGCGTCCACGTCCACAGCGATGCCGTTGCGGGCCTGCCAGTCCTGCACCGCAGCGACGGTCGCGGCGTCGAACGTGCCGCTGACGGTCACCGGGTAGCCGCGGTGGGCGAGCAGGTGCTGCACCACCCGGACCGAGGGGGAGTTGACGAAACGCCACAGGTCCGGCCAGCGGCGTGCCGGCACGTCACCGAGCTTGGTGCCCAGGGCGCCGTGCACCCGCCGCCGCAGCTCGGGGAACTGCCGATAGAAGGCCGCGCCCGGGCACTCGGTGGTGCGGAAGTCCCAGTGGCCGAAGATGTCGTGCGCGTGCAGCCCGTACTGGCGGCAGATCGCGACGCAGAGCTTGACCAGCGAGTCGGTCAACGCCTTCGGCGGTGTCTCGGTGACGTAGGTGCCCTCGTTCTCGATGCCGATGGCCCGGCCGTTCTCACCCGGGCAGTGCGCCGAGATCATCTGCCGGTCGCCGGCTTCCAGGCGCTCCAGGCTGCCCCGGCGGCCCTCCAGCACGTGGCCGCCACGGCTCACCGTGAAGTGCTGGCCGGTGTCCGACCAGCCGTTGCCGTCGATGTGCAGGTCCTGGCAGTCGTGGGCCAGCTTGACCGCCTGCTCGCGCGAGTAGTCGGTGACGTTCGGGAACGCCATGTGGTGCACGATGATCTTGTTGGTGGCGATGGCGCTCACCGACAGCGGGTCCGTCGGCGGGCGGGCGGCCCACTCGTCACAGCTGATGATCCAGTCCAGGTCGGTGCCCGGCGCGGCCTGCGCCGCGCCCGGGAAGGCGAGTTCGCTCCCGACGACGGCGACCGTGGCGGCGCCGAGACCGGCCCGCAGCAGCGTCCGGCGATCCACTTCGGAATGGTCGACGTGCATTGCATCTCCTCCTGCGGCCGACGGCGGGGGGATGAAAAGTAGCTCCAGTGGCCGCATGCACTCCGAAGAATATTGCCAATACTCGCTCGTGCGCTAGAGGGCCGGCAGGCCACATGACCACTTGTGTTTCCGCGCGTCGGGTCGGGGGTAGGTCCGGGGCTGACCGTTCCGGCTGCCCCACTTAAGGAATGACCAGATGAGTGACAACGTCAGCGACGCGGTGGGCGACGCTCTCCGCTCGGTGATGCTCTTCCTGCCCAAGGCCGTCGCCTTCCTGGCGATCCTGGTGGCCGGATGGCTGATCGCCAAGGCCGTACTGAAGATCGTGGAGAAGGTCCTCGAACGGGTGGGCTTCGACCGCGCCGTCGAGCGCGGCGGCATCCGCCGCGCGTTGAGCCGCTCCCGGTACGACGCCAGCGACATCGTCGCGAAACTCGTCTACTACGCGGTGCTGCTGTTCACCCTTCAGCTCGCCTTCGGCATCTGGGGGCCGAACCCGATCTCCGACCTGCTCGGCGCGGTGATCTCGTGGCTGCCCCGGGCCTTCGTCGCGATCGTCATCGTCGTGGTCGCCGCCGCCATCGCCAACGCGGTCAAGGACATCATCAGCGGTGCGCTCGGCGGTCTGTCGTACGGCCGGGTGCTGGCCACCATCGCCTCGGTGTTCATCCTCGGCCTCGGTGTCATCGCCGCCCTGAACCAGATCGGCGTGGCCACCGCTGTCACCACCCCCGTGCTGGTCGCCGTGCTGGCCACGATCGGCGGCATCCTCGTCGTCGGCGTCGGCGGCGGGCTGATCCGTCCGATGCAGAGTCGTTGGGAGTCGTGGCTGACCCGCGCCGAACGGGAGTCGCAGCTGATCGCCGAGCACGCCCAGGCGTACCGGGCGGGTCGCCGCGACGCCGAGGCCGAGCTGGCCCGCGCGTCGACCACCACCACCAGCGGCGCGGAGGCCACCCAGGTGGTGACCCGGCCGGCCGACCCGGAGGCCACCCAGGTCGTCCACTTCCCGTCCAGCTCCGACGCCACCCCTGTGGTCGGTCGCGGCGACCTCGACGCCGATCCGACGCCGACGCCGGCTCGCCCCTCCACGACCGACGACACGACCCAGGTGGTCAGCGGTTCGACCGACCCGGACACCACGCAGGTGGTGGGCGTCGGTGCCGACCCCGAGGCAACCCAGGTGGTCACCGGTGGCATCGACCGTCCGGTGCCCGGGCAGCGCGCCAGCGACGACAGCGAGACCACCACTGTCATTCCGCCTGTCGACCGGCGCTGACACCAGCGCTACGGCGCGGGGCGGGATCGATCTGATCCCGCCCCGCCTCGCGTTGCCTGTCCCGCCCCGCTCGCCCGTAGCGCCGAAAGCGCTCGCCGCAGCCGTGCGGGTTGTCTAGCATCGCGGCTATGACCTGGCGACATTGATCCAGCAGCGTAGGCCGATCCCGTGGGCCACCACGGGCACCGCATGTCCGGTGTCCGTCTCCACTCCCACGGGAAGGCCCCATGATCCCCACCGCTTCGCGCGTGCCCGACCCTGCGGTCCGTCGGCTCACGACGACCCTCTACGGGTACGCGTTCCTCAGCGACCTGGTCCTGCTCTACCCGCTGTACGTGGTGTTCTTCGCCGACACCGGGCTGACGGTGGGGCAGATCGCGTCGCTCTTCGTCATCTGGTCGGCCGCCGGCGTCCTTTTCGAGGTGCCCTCCGGCGCCTGGGCCGACGTGCTGTCCCGCCGGCTGCTGCTGTGCCTCGCCCCGCTGGTGGCCGCCGCCGGGTTCGCGCTGTGGGTGCTGGTGCCGTCGTACCCGGCGTTCGCTGTCGGTTTCCTGCTCTGGGGCGCCGGTGGCGCACTGGTCTCCGGTGCCCTGGAGGCGTTGGTCTGGACCGAGCTGGACCGGCTCGGCGCGGTCGGCCGGTACGCCCGGGTGCTCGGGCGGGCGCGGACGGCGGGTGTGCTGGGCGTGGTGGTCTCCGGAGTGCTCGCCGGCCCGGTGCTCGCGGTCGGTGGCTACCCGGCGGTCGGCGCGGCCAGCGTGCTCGCCTGCCTGCTCGCCACGACAGTCGCCACCCGGCTACCGGAGCACCGCGCACCGGCCGCCGCCCGTGTCCCGGTCGCCGCGTCGGCGATGGCCGTTCGATCGGTGGGCGCCGCACCACCGGGGCCGGACGAGCCGGACACCGCCCCGCCCGCGAACGCGGACAACGACTGTGACCTGGGGTGGTGGGACACGCTGCGGGCCGGAGTCTCGCAGGTCCGTACGCATCCGCCGGTGCGGGCCGCCGTGCTGCTGGTGGCCGTGGTCGCCGCCGACTGGGGTGCCCTGGACGAGTACACCCCGCTGCTCGCCCTGGACACCGGCGTCGGGGCGCAGGCCGTACCCCTGCTGCTCCTGCTGCTCTGGGCGGGGGTGACGGTCGGCGGGCTGCTCGCCCCGGTGGGGGAGCGGCTGGGCGGGCGAGGGTACGCCGCGCTGCTGGGGCTGGTCGGCGTCGCACTGGCCGGAGGTGCCCTGCTCCGGCACCCGGCGGGGTTCGTGCTGCTCGCGGTGGCCTTCGGCGCCGCGCAGTTGGCCACCGTGCTGGCCGACGCGCGGCTCCAGGCCCGGATCACCGGCACCAGCCGCGCCACTGTCACGTCCCTGGCCGGGATGGCCACCGACGTGCTGATCATCGTGACGTACGCCGGCTACGGTCTGCTCGCCACGGCGGCCGGCAACGCGGTGGCGTTCGCGCTGACCGCCGGGGCGTACCTCGTGGTGGCGCTGGTGCTGCTGACCCGCCGCCGGTCGCCGGCCCACCCCAGCCGCAGTGCCGGAGCGGCTGATGACTGACAGTCGCGGTGACCTGAGCCACCGTCACGTATGGTTATGTCGGGAATCCTTGACACGTCGGGAAGTTCCGACGCATCATTCCTGACGTGCCCGACGACGACCTCTTTCTCGCGCTGGCGAATCCGGTCCGCCGCCGCTTGCTGGAACTCCTGACCGACGGACCCCGCACGGCCGGCGACCTCGCCGCCAGCTTCGACCTGAGCCGGCCGGCCGTCGCCGAGCACCTGCAGATCTTGCGGCGGGCCGGGCTCGTGCACGACCAGCCCACCGGACGGCAACGGCACTACCACCTGACCGCCGAGCCGCTCGCCCAGGTGGGCGACTGGCTCCACCCTTTCGAGCGGTTCTGGCGTCACCGCCTCCGCACCCTTGCCGACATGCTCCAGGAGGAGACCATGACAGATACCGCCACCATCGCCGTGGACCAGTTCATCGCCGCGCCGCCGTCGAAGGTCTGGCGCAGTCTTACCGAGCCGGAGTTGCTCGCCCGCTGGTGGGTACCGGGCGACATCGCCGCCGTCGTCGGCCACCGCTTCCACCTACAGATGCCCGGTTGGGGAGCGGTGGCCTGCGAGGTCACCGAGGTCGAGCCCGAGCGGCGTTTCGTCTACACGTTCAACGAGAACTGGACGCTGACCTGGCGGCTGGTTCCCGAGGGCAACGGCACCCGACTGTTCCTGGACCACTCGGGATTCGACCTCGACGACCCCCGGGCCCGAGACGCCTTCGCGCGAATGGGGCCCGGCTGGCGGGACAAGATCCTGCCCGGGCTCGCCCAGTTGGCCGCCGACCTGCCGGACTGATCACCCCGAATCGACGAGGTGCCCGGCGGCGGCCCGAGGAGGCCGCCGCCGGGCCGCACCGTCAGCCGGCCATGTGCAGGAACGACCACTGGTGGCCGTCTAGGTCCCGGAAGCCGCGCATGTACATCGGCCCGTTGGCCATCCCCGGCCCGAGCGACTCCCCACCGGCGACCGCAGCCTGGTCGACCAGCTCGTCGACCTGTCGCCGGCTCGACGCCGACAGCCCGACCACGACCTCCCGGCTGGTCGCCGTGTCCGTCGTGGCGACCCCGGTGTACGCCTCGAAGCCCGAGCGGAGGTGCAGCACCAGCCGGGCGGTGTCGGAGATGGTGAGCACCGTGCTGTCGCCGTCCGGCTCGGCCTGGTCGCTGGTGAAGCCGATCGCCCGGAAGAACTCGGTGGCGGTGGTCAGGTCGCGCACCGGCAGGTTGATGAACGTGATGGTCATCGGCGGTCTCCGTCCGTTTCGAGCAGTGCCTTCAGCGCGGCGAGTCGGTCCCGCCAGTACGCCTTCAGCTCCGCGGCCTGCTCGGCTGCGGTCAGCTTCTCGTGCAGGATGCTGACCCGGGCCTTCGACTCGCCGACGGCGTCGATGCCGACGGCGATCCGGGTGGGACCACCTGCCCAGTCGGCTCGAAAGATGCGCGGCGCGGTGGCGGTGCGGACGCGCACCTCGACGTCGGGCAGCCAGCGGGCGCGTGCCGCCTCGTCGGCGAACGCCTCGAACAGTCGCAGCGCCGACACGGCCACCGTCCGGCTCGCGCTGGCCTCGAAGCCGCCGCCACGTCGCTGACCCGGGGCGCGTAGGCCGCGTGCCTGCTCGTACCCGACGGTGATGGTCTGCGCCCACCAGCCCGGCACCTCGTGTTCGGTGACCAGGTGACGGGCGATCCGGGTGTGCGTCCACTCGGTGGCGGCCGCGTCGTCGAGCAGAGCGAACCACTCGGCCCAGCCGCGGCCGGTCCGGGCGCGGATCAGGTCGTCGGCGATCCGCTCGGTCTGCGCCGCGGCGGCGGCGGACTCGGTCTGCGCTGTCTGCGCCGCGGCGGTGGACGCCGGACCCGGCTCGGCGGCCCGATTGATCAGGTGCCGGCGAGCCGTGGTGTAGCTCTCGCCGGTCTTCTCCATCCGGGTTCGGACCCGGGCCTTGAACGATCTCTGGTTGGTCATCACATGCTCCCGGTCAACGGCACGGTCACCGGGACTCACGCTCCCGCCGACCCCGCCGGAGTGGGGCATGTGGCACCACGTCCCGAGGGCTCAAGGCCCCCTTTGCCTCCGCGTTGCCGGCGGCGTGAGCGCCGGGAGGGAGGTGCGGCGCAGGACTACGCCGACGTCATCCTACGCCAAACCAGCCCTCAGGGCTGGTCACCATCGACGTAGACCCACCGGCCGTCCTCGCGGACGAACCTGCTGTGTTCGGTCATCGTGCCGAGCCGGCCCGCGTCCCGGTAGTGGGCGTGGAACGTCACAGTGCCGGCGGTGTCGAGCAGGCCACCCCGCTCGGTCTCCACGATCTCCAGGCGGGTCCACCGCTGCCCCGGGTCGAGCTCCAGGGAGGTGGGCCGGGTCGAGGAATGCCAGCTGCGCAGCAGGTAACCGGAGTCGCCGAGGGCGAAGGCGCTGAACCGGGAGCGCATCAACGCCTCGGCCGTCGCCGGTGCGTCGCCGCCGTGCATCGGGGCGCAGCAGTCCGCGTACGCCCGGCCGGAGCCGCACGGGCACACCCGTCCCGTCGTCCCGTTCGCCCGCCGACGCCCCGCACCCTTACCCACGTCGCCAATCCTGCCCCACCCCGCCCGCGCCCCGCCCCGCGCCCCGCCCCGCGCCCCGCCC